>JAYRNS010000640.1:0-4402 GCA_041912075.1 Anaerolineae bacterium | reverse complement strand
CGTCCAACACGGCCGCGGCATCGTGCCCGAGCCAGCGCAGCAGCCACCACAGGCGACCGGCGAAACCGCCGTCGGCCTCGTCGTACGCCACTACCTGCACGCCCGGGCCGATACCCCACTGCCCAAAACGCTGCGCCAACACGTCGATCGCTGGCAGCGGATGACGTCCGGTGTGCCCAGGTACGGCCGGATCCGAGAGACCCTGACCCACGTCGGCATACGCAGCGTGTGGAATGTGCGCCTCGCCGTACGCACGCCGCCCCTGCTCATGGTCGAACAGCGAGTAACGACAATCGACAATAACCCACCCCGGATCGTCCAGTTTCGCCGTTAATTCTGCGACGTCGATTAAGGTCGTGTAGATCATGGCACGGCTCCTGCATTACCTTTGCGCACTTGCCCCGATTGCAGCCGGCACCTCGAATAGCCGGCACCTCGAGGAGTGCCGCACCCCCAGGTGCGGCACGGGTCTGCCCCGCCGCCGGATACCGCTTACCCGCGTTCTTTGAGCAGATCCCGGATTTCGGTCAACAGCTGCACTTCCGGCGCGAGCTCAGCGGGTGGTGCCGCCTCCTTTTTGCGCATGACCCGGTTCGCCATCCGTACCACCAGAAACACAGCGAAGGCAATCACCAGGAAATTGACGATCGCCTGGATGAAGTTGCCGTAAAGAATGCGTGCACCGCCTATCGTGAGGGTCAGACCGGTGAAATTGACCCCACCCAGCAAGACGCCAATCAGCGGCATCAGGATATCGTTCACCAGCGAGGTGACGATCGCACCAAAGGCTGCACCCATGATGACGGCCACGGCCAGGTCGAGCACGTTGCCGCGCGCAATGAACTCCCGAAACTCTTTCAGCATCCGTTCGACTCCTCCGGTTATCGATTCTGGTCTGGCACCTCCGCCGCAGACGGTTCGGCAGACGCCGCTGCGGTCGATACGCTGGCGGCTGGATCCGCCGGTGGGCCGCTCATGAGGGTGGACGCGGGCAGCACCGCCGATGGCGTGGTCGGTGACGCGCCCAACGGCGCGGCCGCGCCCAGTGCCCGTCCCCGCCCGATGAGTTCGAGGCCCTGAGTGAACAGACCGATCTGTGCAATGCCCAACCAGATCAAGATCAGCCACACGCCCCACTTCAGCCAGTTGAGCCATTGCGAGACGTTGGCCTGCAGATTGTCCACCTGTTTCTGCAAATCGGCCACGATCCCCTGGTAGTTCCCCAGCACGCCCTGCGTTTGACCCAGACTCGTGCCGATGCGTGCAATCGGATCGGCAATGGTCGTGACGTCACTCTTGATCGACTCCAGGTTGCTGATGGCGTCGGTGATGCCGGCCTGGGCCTCCTCCAGTTTCTTTGGAATATCCTGGATGTTCGAGGCTACGTTTTGCAGACTTTCGTGAAACGGTACTTCAGGCTCATAGGTGGCGATGTTCAGAAAAGGAATGCTGGAAAGGGTGCGCAGCAGGTTATCGATCACCTGTGCAGCCTGTGAAGCGGCCCCCAGCGACTGCTCGGTGGAGCGCAGCGTGCCCGGTACCTGCGTGCCTAACAGGTCACCCAACGAACGAAAGGACGGGATGACGTTGCCCAGGGCGTCGCCGCTCTGCCGGATGGTCGATTCGAGCGAGCCGACCGCAGCCTGCACGTCCTGCAGCGATTCGTCAGCCAGGCGCAAACCGTCCGATGTTGTCTGCAAGGTGCGGTCCATGAGATCGAGGCCGCCGTTCAGGCTGGTTTCGACGGCTTTTACGGCCTGGTCCACAACGACGATACCAGCAATCGCAAAAATGAGTCCAAAAATAGCGGCAATGACCAGGGCAATGCCAGCGATGAACAAAGTAACCCGTTTCACGTAACTTCCTCCTCAAGAAAAGGCAAACATTTCTCACATGGGGCTCGTAAAAGAATAACTTCCGGTGATTTGCGACCAAACCCAGCGGTTTTGCGGGAAGTTATTCTTTTACGATGCCTTGTCATGACTCGGAGAAGCGCCGGTAGGGCCGGTCGGCCGGATGCAGCAGCTCCAAATTCTCGTAGTGCGGGCGCTCTTCGAGGAGCTGGTTCAGTTTGAGCGTAAAGGCCAGGGTATCGCGGTTGGCTTCGACCAGCTCGGCCCAGCCTTCACGTTCCTGCCAGGTGTCGAAACGCCACTCTGCCTGCAGGGTGTGCGTCGGGCTGCCATCCTCGGCGTGCACCCTGCGGTAGAATGTGATGTGTGGAATCCCCAGCCGCTCACAGATCAGCCGGTACTCGCCGATCAGGTCGAGCACCTCCTGCCATTTGTCAGGGCGCACACGGTACGTGCCGCGCAATATGATCACCATTACAGAACCTCTGGCTTCAAACCGGTTTGAACTGCTCGAACGACTGCCGGCACGCCTGGCAGTAGTAGATGGCCCGGCACAGGGTGGCACCAAACATCGACTCCAGGTGCGTATCCGTCGAGTCACACCACGGGCACGGCACGTTGTCCAGCAAACGGATGTTGAACTCACCGGTATGCGGCAATGGGGGCGCCAGACCGAAGGCCTTTAGCTTGCGCTGCCCATCTGGCGTGATCCGGTTACTGGTCCAGACTGGCTCGAGACGCAGCTCGACCGTGACCACCTGCGCACCGGCCTGGCCGATCTGGTCACGGATGGCGTCCTGGATCATGTCGAGGGCGGGGCAGCCCAGGAAGGTGGGGGTGATGGCAACGTGGGCCGTTACACCATCCACGCGTAGTTCCTGGATCATACCCAAATCGACCACCGACAGGGTGGGGATCTCCGGGTCCATCACGCGCTCAAGCGCCTGCCAAACCGCCTCGTCGTTCAAAGCCATGCTTGTTTCCTTCGCTGATCTACCAGATAGCCGCGGGATCGCTGCGGTAGACGCTCTGCATGTCGGCCAGGAGTGCCGCCAGATGCGGGGTGTGACGTCCCTGCCGGCCGCCGTAATGCGGGTCGATGCCGGCTGCCACGCGCCAGCCGGCATCGGCTGCCGCCAGCGGCGCATACAGACCCAATTCGTCCAACACTGGACCGAGCACAGCGAGCCAGCGCTGCTGAAGAGCCGCTTCGGCCGGCTGAATCTTGTTGATGTCGAGCCAGCCGTCCCAAGGCCCCGGCTCGAACAGACCGAGTGCATAGGGAAACAGGCCGTCGAGCGCCTGCTGCACGCGGCCGTGACTCGCGTCGTTGGCCAGGGCCAGCTGTTTGAGCCAGGTGTGACCGTGCAGGGTGTGGTAGCGTTCCTCGTGCCGCAGCTTGCGCGCCACTTCGGCCAGCGGCTCGTAACGTGACTGGGCCAGCGCCTCCAGGCGTACCTGCTCCGCCAGGTCGTACAAAACGTGACGCACCAGGCTGAAGGCGTAATCGGTACGCGGCAGCTCGACCAATTGGGCGTTGCGAAACTGCTCGGCCGTGCGCAGAAAGGCCAGCACATCAGGCGCTGGCTCACCCAGGTTGTGCAAGAGGCGATAATAGGCCTGGGCGTGGCCGATCTCGTCCTGGGCCATGCTCGAAAAAGCGATATCTTCCTCCAGGATCGGACCCAGCCCGGTCCATTCACTGTTGCGGTGGCCCAGGATCAGGTCGTCATCGGCCAGCTGCAAGAGCAGTGCTTTGAGGGCGGCGATGTCCTCGCTCACGGCTCTCGCTCCAGGTCACGTAGTTTCTGGGCGATCTTGTAGCCGCTGGATTCGCGATAGCTTTTGTCGGTCGCTGGGGTGAAGAATTCGTCGTCTTCGAGCGCCCAGATGGCACTGGCCGGTGTCACCCAGATTCCCGCGCACGGTTCCCGCCGGCTGAACTGTTCTTTGGCCAGGAGCAGCGCCATCTCGCCGTCGGTCGCGTGGACGGACCCCTGGTGGATGTAGGGATCGCCCTTTTTGCTCTGCCGGAACACTTCCCACACCGGCCACTGCGTGTCGGTCATACGACTTTCGCCTGTTCTTCCCGTCGCGCCAGGAAATCGGCCAGAGCGGTGCGCACCCAGGCGCCCTGCTCGTGCGCCAGGTTGCGTGCGGCGAGGCGTTCCTTGTTACATGGACCATCGCCGTTGATGACGCGGAAGAACTCGTCCCAGTCGATGGGCCCGTGCAACCAGGTGTCGGTGGCACGGTCATAACGCAGCTCGGGGTCGGGAATCGTCAGACCCAGCCGCTGGATCTGCGGCACGTAGCGGCGCAGGAATTCCTGGCGGATCTCGTCATTGGTCATCAGCTTGACCCGCCACTTGATCAGCTGGGCCGTGTGGGTCGAAAGCGTGTCCGAGGGACCGTGGAACATCATCAGCGGCCACCACCAGCGGTTGAGCGCGTCCTGCAGCATGGCGCGCTGCGCCGGTGTGCCGGCCGCCAGGGTAACGCACATGTCGTGGCCGTGTTTGAGGTGAAAGGCTTCTTCGTAGCAAATG
>JAYRNS010000639.1:0-6676 GCA_041912075.1 Anaerolineae bacterium | reverse complement strand
CGTCGACGATGATGCTGTGACGGCGCGCCGCATTGGGTTCGCTGTTACGTGCCGGTAGCTCGCCGGCCGCCAGGAGCACCTGTTCCAGATGGTTCACCTTGTCGACCCGCACCATCAGCCCGGTTGGGGTGACGCGTGCGATCACGGCTTTGCTCAGACGCGGGTCGCGCAGCAGGGCATCGACCCGCTCGGGCGTGGCAGCCTCCAACCATCCGACGCGGCTGTGCACGGTGATACGCTCGAAGGCGGCCTGCCACTCGGCCAGGCTGCGCGCCACGTTCTGCGGCAGTGACGCACCGGTGACCTTTTCGAGCCAGGCTTCGATTTGCCCGGCGCTCTGCCCTTCCAACTGCGCGCGGTAGACCGAGTCACGCGACAACTCATACTCGATGGCGCGTGCCGCATTCTGCCGGTTGGCGAAACTGTCCAACCGGGCCAGCACCGCATCGGAAATCGGATCGAAGGCGAAAATGCGGAAGTTGGGTTGAATGACGACGCGCCCGCCTTCTTCTGGAATCTCCGGCGGTGCGGCACCCAACAGCAGCCAGCGCCCCATGTCGGTCAGGCGGGCCGCCACCACCCCAGCCGGGGCTGTACCGCCGACGGGGGTCACCGCCTGCGTGTAACCCAAGTCGATCAGGCCCAGCCAGTACAGCCCCTCAGTCAGCACGGCGCGCACGAACGTGCCCTCGACACCGTTCCAGCCAGCCTCTTCGTCCTTGCCGTACGTCGACCACCGCCAGCCAAGCGAGTTGTATTCGTAAGGTGAATAGAACCCCGAAGAATAATGGCCGTACCGGTAGCCATAATAGCCCACCTGCTGTTCGGCCGTGGCCCGGTCGATCAGGAATTCGTCCTGTCCCTGGCGCAGATGATCACTGATGTCGTCGAGCGCCACCCAGGCCGCGGCCACCTTCTGCTCTTTTGCGGCGCGTTGGGCCAGGAGCTTCAGCGTTTCGAGCACAGTCTGGCGGGCACGTACCACCTGATCTACCGCAGGACTGGTCAGGGTGCCGCTGGCGGTGGTTTGCCCGGGAACGTAGGTGGTCCAGAGCTCGTTCCACCAATCACCATCACGCCAGTGCTCGAAGCTGAGACGTACGCGTTCAGGTGCTGACCGCGTGAAAAAGCGGGGTGTGTGCGCGGCCTCCAGGCTGTAGATGTGCCCGTCCGCCTTGAGGATCTCGAGCGCCGTGGCCAGCCGGCGCAGAAAGAACAGGCGTCGGAAGTCGCTTTCTTTGCTGCCGGTTGTGAAAGTCTCGGCGACCAGCAGTTGCGCCGAGACTCGCTTGAGGTCGGCGACCCGCAGAAGGCCGGCGTTGGTCAGCTGCAAGTCTGCTTCACCACTGGCACTCCACAGCAGGTAGAGGTCGCGCTGGCAGGTACGCGCAGACCCCTCCAACGTCTGCGCCACCTGTGGCACCACTGGTTTTGTCGTGGGCGGTGGCGGCAGATGTTTGGCAACCTCCATGGGTATGTAGACGAAGCGCCCCCCATGAAAATCTACTTTGGCAGAGGTCGTCTCCCCCGGGGGCAGGGTGTGTGTCCAGATCAAGCCGGCGCGCAGCAGGTCCTCCAGGATCACTGCAAACAGTGGCAAGGTTGGTTTCTGCGCCGCGGCCGCTTTCTTCAACTGCCCACCCGGCCGCGGCGGCATCTCATCATTGGCGTTCGCCACGCCGGCGCGCACCAGCAAGCTGCGGTAACGTACCGTGCGCACCTCGCCTTCGACGCCCTGCAAAATCTCCAACGCCCGGCGGTTCGACGGCGTGAGTTGGTCCAATGCGCGCCGGATACGGGCCGGGTCGCCAACCATTTTCAGCCATAACTTTATTTTGTCCTGTTTGGTCTTGGGCAGGTCGATCACGCCGGCCGCGCGCAGGACGGATGTCAGGTCATTGGCGTTGAAGTCTTCAAGGGCCTGGGCCAGTGCGGGTCGTGTCATGCCAACACCTTTGGCGTGTAGCCGCGCCGGCGCAGCTCATCGACGAGTGCCGGGACCACCGTCGGATCGAGAAAGACGATGCAGCGCGGTGCCACCTGGTGGTATTCGGCACCGCTCGACCGGCTGATCGCGTGCAGCTCTTCTGCCATCACGTCTTCGCCAAATTCGACCACTGCCACCTGATCGTATAGCTGGTAACGACCCGCGCGGCTTGCCCAGGTCTGAAGGGTCTCCTGGATCGTCTGCGGGAGAGGAAAACCATCGCGGGACAAGGCATCGGCCACCGTCGCCGCATTATGACCGCTCTGCAGGGCGCGGCGGAAGGCCGCCGGGTCGGGCTGAAGCAGTGTCTTGCTGGCATCGCGGGTGACTTCTTCACTGAACAGGCGCAGCGTACGGCGCAGCGCGTTGACTCGCCAGTCATTGGTTAGCTCGATGGTGCCGTCGGCCATAAAACGAAGCACGTCCGGCGGTGGTGGTTCTGGCACTCCCACTGGCACTGCACTGGGCACACGAAACGCCACCGGTTGGTTCTCAGCATAACCGATCTGCACGAATAACAGCCAGCTGGCAGGACCGGTCAACCAGGCCTCGATGACCCGACCATAGGTCTCCATCCACTGCTGGAAGTCGATTCGCTGTGGCTCCAACGGCTGCTTGTTGACCATCCACCGCCACTGCATCGACTGCAGCGGGTTCGACCACAAATCACGGCGGAGCTGAAATATCAGGCGGCACAATGATTCGATGCCAAACCATGTATCGACCGGCAAACCGTTGACCAATCCGGTCAGCCAGAGACTTATCACGCGGACCTGCTGCAGGAGGTCCGCGACTGTTTTCCAGTAGGTGCTGCTCTGCAAACCCTCGCTCTGAACGTGGGGACACGCCATGTCGAACTCGGTCCACGACATCAGCCGGGGCTGTGCGGAGGCAGGTGTCGTCAGATAGGCTTGTCGCAGGTGCTGCAAACGCTCGACGACGGTCACCGTCTCCCACGCGGCATCCGATTTCTGGACCGGATTCAGGGTTGTTTGCCCCTTGCCGGGATCTACCTGGCACAGATTGGCAACCACCATCTGCTCCAGCAGAAAACGTGCCATGTGTTGCTGCGGTTCGCTGCGATAACCCCAGCGGGTCAGCGTGTCGATTGCGACCAGGCTGGGCCGGCGCGGGTCGACAATCTCTGGTGACGCAAGGTTGAGATTTGGTGGTTTTCGCGTCGCGAGCACGGCGGGTGGTCGTTCTGACGTCACTGCGGCCAGCAGATGGTCGACATGTTGCGTCATGCCAGTCACGGTGAGGAGGGTGAGTTGCTGCAGCCGCTCGCTGTGAGGGTACTGCAGCTTGGGTGCTGCGGGTCGCGGCAGCCATCGTTGATAGGCGACAGGCAGTTGATAGCCGTAGTACTCGTCGAAAAACAGCATACACCGCTCGGTCAGGCTGAACAAAACCGTGTCGATGGTTTTGGCGGCAACCGGCCGGCCGGCACCATGCGTAAGCAGCTCCTTCAAGTACCGTGTCGGGGCCGGCCCTGACCCCCAGACACCCATCCAGCCCAGGACCACCAGCTCATCCGGGGTCAGCGCTGCCATGGCCTCGATCATGGTGGCGGTATCCGTCAGGTAACTCACCATCTGCTCGATCAGATCGGTCTTGGCCACGCCTTTGAGTGTCCAACCCCACAGACGGGCAGCCTGGCGCAGCTCCTGTACCGTCCGTCTGTCGAGCAAACCGCGCAAGGCGGTCAGGTGTTGTTTCGACTCCTCATTCGTTGGTGTGATAGCCACGTCACCAGGCGGCATGGTCACGCTCCGGGTCGTAGCCGGGCAGGTCCTCACGGTAAAGGATTTCGTACTTGTAACCCTGCTCGGTCAGGAACATCTGCCGTTTGGCGCCAAAGGTCTGATCCTTGGTGTCGCGCATGACGATGGCGTAAAAATGGGCAGGACGGCCATTCTTTTTGGGACGCAGGATGCGGCCCAGGCGCTGGGCCTCTTCCTGGCGTGAGCCAAACGTGCCGCTGATCTCGATGGCCACGCTGACGTCGGGCAGGTCGATGGCGAAGTTGGCAACTTTGGACACCACCAGCCGGCGCAGCTCGCCGCTGCGCATCTGCTGGTAGAGCTTCTGGCGTTCGCGCACCGGGGTTTTGCCGGTCAGCAGCGGGGCACGGAGCAAACTGGCCGCGGCTTCGAGCTGGTCGAGGTATGTGCCGATCACCAGTACCTGGTCGTTGGGGTGCCTGGCGATGATCTGCTCGACGGCGTCCAGCTTGGCCGGGTCGGTAGCCGCCAGGGTGACCTGTTCGCGGCTCTCGGCCAGGGCATAGTCCAGACGCCGCTCTGGCGGCATGTCCAGGCGGATTTCGTGACAGTGTGCCGTGGCGATCCAGCCCTGGCGCTCCAGATCCCGCCACGGTACGTCGTAGCGTTTGGGGCCGATCAGGGCAAAGACGTGGTCTTCTTTGCTGTCTTCGCGCACCAGGGTGGCCGTGAGCCCGAGGCGACGGCGCGCCTGCAGCTCGGCAGTCATGCGGAAGACCGGTGCCGGCAGTAGATGCACCTCATCGTAGATCACCAGACCCCAGTCACGCTCCTTGAACAGGCCAAAATGCGGGAAGACGGCCGGTGTCAGCGGGGCGCTCAGGTCGTCCTCGTCGAAATCGTCGGCGATGCCCCCGTCGCCATTGGCGGCCGCACCCCGTTTGCGGCGTTGGCGGTAGGTCAGGATCTGGTACGTCGTCACCGTCACCGGCTTGATTTCCTTGAGGTCCCCCGTGTACTCGCCAATGTCGTTGAGGTCGAGGCTTGTTTTGTCGAAAAGCTCATCCATCCACTGACGGACGGCGACGGTGTTGGTGGTGAGGATCAGGGTATTGGTTTGCAGCTTCTCCATCACGCCCATGCCGACCAGGGTCTTGCCCGCGCCGCAGGGCAGCACGATCACGCCGGAGCCACCGCGGGCTGAGCCGCTGGCATGGAAGGTCTCGACGGCGTCCTGCTGGTAGTGGCGCAGGGCCAGGGGCATCTGGTTGACGCGCATCACCGGCAGCAGGTGCAGCGGCAGCCCGGCGCCGTCGACGTAGCCGGCCAGGTCCTCCGCCGGATAACCGATGTCGACCAGCGCCTTTTTGATGTGACCACGCAGGGATGGATCGACGCGCAGCGTACGCGGATCGATTTCTTCCAGGATGAACGGACGCACCTTACGCTGGCGGCCGACTTCGAGCAGAAGCACGGGGTCGTCGGCGGTCAGCAGGAGTTGGCCGGCAGGGCCGCGCTGTAACTTGAGCCGGCCAAAACGGCTGACGTAGTCGCGCACGTCGGCCTGGATGTTGCCGGGTACGTCGTACTTGCTGAAGCGCACCAGGCTGTCAACGATCGCCTCGGCGTTGAGTCCGCTGGCGGCCGCATTCCACAGCGAAAGGGGCGACAGGCGGTAGGTGTGGATGTGTTCGGGGCTTTTCTCCAGCTCGGCAAACCGCGCCAGGGCGTCACGCGCCTCGGCATACTGCGGATTGTCTACCTCCAGCAGCACGCTGTGGTCGCTCTGCACGACCATGGGATTGAAAGGATTTACGGCCATGGGTACACCTCAACTGGCAAGTATACCGCATGGTGTGGCAAAGTCAAACGCCATCAGGCCAATTGACACCTGGTATGCCGAGTGCTACAATCCGACGCAGATGTGAGTCTTCGGACTGGTATTCCAAAGAACCATTGAGGTGATCCATGACGTGGAACGCGGAATTGCAGGCCAGGTTCGACTCATTGAGACTGGCCGAAATCGCAGGTACGTTGACAGCCACTGAGGCAGATGAACTGGTAGAGCTGATTCATGCATTGGAGGCTGATGAGATGGCCTACCTGAGCCCTGCGATCGACCTTCTTCGTCGCGAACAAGACGAGCTGCATAAACAGCTTACTGTCACGCAAACCGAAAACGCAGAGCTTGCCGGGCTGTTGAGTCAGCAGCAACAGTTAGTCGCAGATGCTCGCCGTTGGTTATCACAGTTCGACCAGCGACATGTTGCCATACGTCAGGCCTATTCTAGGTTGACGGGCCATGAGCTGGCAGCAGCTCTCCCTCGATGACGATTACCTCGCAGACACGGGCGGAGATTCGTGCAGCTTACGCCTACACGTGCGCATACTGCGGCGTGCCGGAAACCTTGATCGGAAGCGAACTGGAAGTTGACCATTTTCGCCCTCTGAGCAGCGGCGGGACTGATGATGCAGACAACCTCGTCTACGCCTGCACGACCTGCAACCGGTTTAAAAGCGATTACTGGCCAGCACAGGATGCTCCAGAGAGTTTTCGTTTGATTCATCCCGGGGTTGATGACGTGTCATCGCACATTATTATCAGCGAAAATGGCGATGCAATTGGCATCACGGCGCGTGGGTGGTTTCACATCCGTTGGCTGCACCTTAATCGGCCTCAGCTTGTCGAGGTTCGCCGGCATATGCATGCGGAGACCAGGCTTCGCGAATCCCTGGCTCAGGCCGAATCTGCTCGCGATAATTTGCGGCGACGTATTGCTGACTTGGAATCCGAGCTTGCGCAGCTTCGATCCCTTATTGCCCGCCTGACATCCGAGTAACGCAGCAAAAGGCGATCCGGCTCGCTGCGCGAGCCGGATCGCCTTGGTCTTCTCTTTACATGCCGCACTGCCACCCAAAGCGGCCGGCGGCGCGCGTCGTGTCGACGATAATGAACGCTACTCTT
>JAYRNS010000638.1:0-1985 GCA_041912075.1 Anaerolineae bacterium | reverse complement strand
TGTTCCACGGCTGGAGCTGCGCCGACGCCGTCCACGCCACCGGGGGGTTGCCGGTAATATTGGTGTAGATGGCGTTGAGCATACCGATGTTAGGGTTGACGGCGTAGATCATCTTCCAGATGATGGCACCACCCACCATCGAGATCGCCATGGGCATGAAGATGAGGGATTTGGCGAAGCGCTCGAAGCGGCTGCGGTCGGCCAGCACCGCCACGATCAGACCCAGAGCCACGGCGCCCGTGGCGCCAAAAACGATCCACAGGATGTTGTTGAAAAAGGCGGTGAGCATGTTACGGTCGGAGAAGACCGCCACGTAGTTCTGCAAACCCACGAACACACTGCCCGTGGCGTTGAAGAAGCTGGCCCAGAGCGTACGCACCGTGGGCAACGCCAGATACCAGATCAGGATCGCGACGGCTGGCCCCACGAAAACAAAGGGCTGCAGGCGCGCCCGCCACTCGTCGCCCATACGCTCGACGAACCAGTTGGAGACCAGGTACAACAGCGCGACACCCCCCACACCCCAGATGATCGCGACGATCGCGACGATCCCTTTGGGCGCCTGGGAGTCGCGCAAAAACATGAAGCCCGCATAGAGCACGATAAACGTGATAATGGGAACAAAGAGCGACAGTAGCAAGCGGGCGACGAACGTGGCGACACGTGCCAGCGCGCCCGCGGGCCTTGCTTCGGCAGAGAAGTCTTCGATCGGTGCCGTAGGTACGGTCATGAGTCCTTTCCTCCTTGACATCAGGCAGGTCTGCCAGTAAACAACCTGCCCTCCAGCCGTGTGACCAGTACGGACCATGGGTTCTTGTCTGAGCGGGCGCCCCGCAAGAACTGCAGGCTGCGGCCTGCATCGATCCCGATGCCAGTCGTCGCATACTGGCTGCTGGTGGGACTACGCGGATCGCGACCAGGGGATGAGCAGGGCAGTCCTGATGACCGGACCGCCCTGCTCGGCGCTCAGCCGTTAGCTGCAGGTGATGAAACACCCCAGCCAGCGGGTGTGAGCCTGATTACTGCTTTGGCCAGGCCGCATCCATCTCGGCCAGTACGGTGTCCAGATCGGCGGCGCCCGAGAAGTAGTCGGTGAAGCCCTTCCACTCGGCACCGGAGCCAACCTGGCTCGGCATCAGGTCAGAGGCGTCGAAGCGGACAGCCGTGGCTTCCTTGACAACGCCCGCGATCTTTTTCTCGACCGGGTCACCGTACATCTCCAGCGTGCTGTCGTTGTGCGGCGAGAGCGCGCCGCCCGAAGCCAGCCAGCCCTCGACACCAGCGGCCGTGGAGAACCACTGCATCACGGCGCACACTTCGGGCCGGTCGGCAAAGGCGGCCATGATGTCGCCCGCCACCAGGAACGGTTTGCCGTACTGCGGATCGATGCCGGGCAGGTAGAAGAAGTCGTAGTCTTCCAGCGGCTTGACACCCTGTGGGAAGAAGGCCATGATGAAGTTGCCCTGCCGGTGCAGCCAGCACTTCGGCGGATCCTCGAACATCGGCGCCGGTGCATCACCAAACGCTGTGCTGACGATCTTGGCCGTGCCACCGTAGACCATCTTGGGGTCGTTCCAGATGGTGGCAAAGGTCTCGACCGCCTTCTTGACCTCAGGCGAGCTGAACTTCAACTCACCCTTGATCCACTTGTCGTAGTTCTCCAATGAGGTAGTGCGCAGCATCATGTCTTCGGTCCAGTCGGTGGCCGGCCAGCCGGTCGCCGCACCCGATTCGATACCGACGCACCACGGGGTGTCACCATCGGCCACGATCTGGTCCTGCAGGGCGGTCAGCTCTTCCCAGGTGGTAGGAACTTTATAACCGGCCTCGTCGAAAGCCTTCTTGGGATACCAGACCAGGCTCTTGCCATTGAACCGCTGCCACAGACCATACATGGCATTGGTGCCATCGGCACCCGGCATCGTGGCCATGTCCAACCAGGACTGGAGGTAATTTTCCTTCAACCAGGATTCGGGCACCAGATC
>JAYRNS010000637.1:0-4427 GCA_041912075.1 Anaerolineae bacterium | reverse complement strand
CCGCATCGGTCAGGTCGGGCAGGCGCAGGACGTGGCGTCGCGGCAGCAGCAGCGTCTCGAACGGCCACAGGGCCCAGTAAGGTACGACGACCACCCAGTGTTCGTTTTCCAGCACGATGCGTTCCCGTTGTTCCAGCTCGAGCGCCACATAGTCAACCAGCAAGGGTGAGCCGTACTGTTCGAAATAGGCGCGCTGCTGACGCTCCTCCTTGGCCGGCTCATGCGGCAGCGCGCTGCCGGCCCAAATCTGGCCATGGGGGTGCGGGTTGGAACAGCCCATGATCGCACCCTTGTTCTCGAACACCTGCACCCAACGATACACCTGCCCCAGCTCGATGGTTTGGGCTGCCCATACATCCACCACCTGGCGGATGTCCTCGACCGCCATCTCCGGCAGGGTCAGGTCGTGACGCGGCGAGAAACAGATCACCCGGCACGTCCCCTGCTCACTTTCGGCACGCATCAAGGGATGGCCATTGGCCGGTGCCGGCGGAGAATCGGGCAGCAGGGCAGAGAAGTCATTGGTAAACACGAAGGTGCTCGTGTACGAAGGATTCTGCTTGCCGCCGGCCCGTTCGTTGCCGGGACAGAGATAACAGGCGGGGTCATAGGCCGGCCGTGTCTCCTGCGGCGGTCGCTCCACCTGGCCCTGCCACGGTCGTTTGGTGCGGTGCGGCGAGACCAGGATCCAGTCACCGGTCAAGGCGTTATAGCGCCGG
Organism: Anaerolineae bacterium; assembly: GCA_041912075.1. Lineage (GTDB taxonomy): Bacteria > Chloroflexota > Anaerolineae > SSC4 > Amarolineaceae > SSC4. The sequence continues at coordinate 3,708 of JAYRNS010000637.1, read as the reverse complement.
TGCGGATGGTCGGTGGGGTTGAATGGGTCCATGATTGCTGGTTGCTCCTGTTCGAGACCTGCGACGTCTTGCAGACTATGCAAGTCTGTCTGGCTCAGTCTTGCGCCCGCTTGAGATGCAGCGTGCGACTGTAGGCGTAACCCCCGGCGACGTCGCCGGGGATGCCGGTCACCATCAGCTCGAAACCGCTGGCGCGATAGACCTCCGGGCCGTGCCGGTCGGTCACGGCATAGGTCACCGCCGGGTCGAGACCACGCAGCGGCGCCGGCGGCCGCGCCCAGCCCTGCTGATAGGCCATCACCGCCACGGAATAGACCGCCTCGCGGCCGTCGGGCGTGACATACTCGATGACCGATGCGCCGTACTCTTCCAGCCGCTGCAGCCGGTAGAGCCGGCCGCCCTGCACCACATGCCGGATGCGTTTGTAGAATGCGATATAGCTGGCGTATTCGGCCAGTTCGGCCGCGTCCAGCTCGTTGAGATTGGAGCCGATGCCTAGTGCGCCGCGCATCGCCACGCCAAAGCGCAGGCTCAAGGGGCTAACCAGGCCGGTCTGGTGGCTGCGCTCGTGGGTGACCCAGGCCTCCATGGCGCGCGCCGGATAGGCCAGGCTGTAGCCTTCCTGGATCCGCATGCGGTCGTAGGCGTCGGTGTTGTCACTCGTCCACACCTGGTCGGTGCGGGCCAGGATGCCCAGTTCGACGCGGCCACCGCCGCTGGCGCAGCTTTCGATCTGCAGACGGGGAAAGGCGCGCCGCAGGCGATCCATGATGCTGTAGACCCCGGCCGTGTGTGCACGCCAGATGGACCGTCCCGCGACGGAACCGGGCTCCGTGGCGTAGCGGTTCATGTCCCACTTGATGAAGTCGATGGCATGATTCGCCAGCAGGTCGTGCAGCGCACTGTAAATGTATTCGACGACTTCGGGCCGGCCAAAGTCGAGCAGCAGCTGGTAGCGCCACTCGGTGCGCGGCCGGCCGGGGAAGTGCAGCACCCAGTCGGGATGGGCCCGGTAGAGGTCAGAATCGGCGTTGACCATCTCCGGTTCCACCCACAGGCCAAACTGCATGCCCAGACCGTGGACCTCGTCGATCAAGGGTGTCAAGCCGTCGGGAAACACGGCGGGACTGACGACCCAATCGCCCAACCCCGCGTGGTCGTCGCGGCGACCGCCGAACCAACCGTCGTCGACGCAGAACATCTCGACGCCGATCGCCGCGGCCTTGCGCGCCAGGGCCACCTGCCCTTCGTGACTCAGGTTGAAATAGGTCGCTTCCCAGCTGTTGTACAGCACCGGACGCACACTGGGGCCATCCTGCGGACACGGCAGCACACGCTCCAGGGCAAAGGCGTGCAAACGACGGCTGGCGCCGCCCCAGCCGTCGGCGCAGACGCCAATCACGATCGCCGGCGTGACGTGCCGCTCGCCCGGTGCCAGGGTCAGGCCAAAGTCGAAGGGGTTGTACCCGGCCTGGCAGCGCACATCCAGGGTAAACAGCTGCTCGAACGCGATACGCCAGGCGCCGCTGTACGCCAACGCACCAAAGTACACCTCACCCGTTTCCTCCCAGGCCTGGCCAGGCCGGTTGAGCATGAAGATGGGGTTAGTGTAGTGACCGGTTTGCACCGCGCGCTGTTCGATGGTGCGCTGGCCCATGGGCAGGCGCTCGCGGGCGGTGATAAACTCGCGTATCCACCAACCGGCTACCGACGTCAGCTCGACCGTGCCGTTGGGGAAATGCAGCGTGGCAAAAGCCAGCGCCTCCAGGTCGACCGGAGCGGTCCCGGTGTTGGCCACTTCGCACCAGCGCTCGATGATGTCATGCTCCGGCGTCAGCCGGTAACACAGTGTCACCGCGAACGGCTGGACCGGGTCCACCAGACGTATACGCAGCGTCTCGCGTGGGCTCGTGACACACGCCGGCTGACCGTGGGTGGGGGCCAGGCCGGGCTGGGCATCCAGGACGATCTCGTGGCCTGCATAACGCAGCCGCACGTCGCGTATCGGGAGATGCGCGGCCTCGCCGGCCGCCATCGATGCCGGCAGTGCGTGGAAGTTTGCCTTGAGTGCAACCTCCTGCTGGACGTTGTCGCAAAATGTGCTCAGTTCGAAGCGCCGCGTCAGCGGCAGCTCGTCTGGCCGGCGCAGCGACTCGAAGCCAGGACCGCTGAGTGTCACGTGGTCCGGCGAACCGGCTGGCCGCGAGCTCCAGGCCAGGTGCAGCAGGCGGCCTTCGTCGTCGATCCGTAAGGCGTAGATGCTGGTGGCAAGGACCAGGTTGAAGGTTTGGGTCGTCGCATCGAAGTGGATCATGGCTCAATGGTACGCCGGCAGCCAGTCGCCGTGCGCCTCGATCAGGTCGTCTACCAGTGCGGTGATCTGGTCCGGGTCCAGCTCGGCGGCCGTGTGCGGGTCGAGCATGGCCGCGTGGTAGATGTGCTCGCGCTTGCCGGTGAGGGCGGCCTCGACCGTCAGCGCCTGGACATTGATGTTGGTCTGCATCAGTGCGGCCAGCTGCGGCGGCAGGGCGCCGATGCGCGTCGGTTGGATGCCCTGGCGATCAACCAGGCAGGGTACCTCGACACAGCATCCGGCCGGCAGGTTGTCGATCAGCCCGTGGTTGCCGACGTTGCCGTAGATCACGGCCGGCCGGCCGGTCTCCATGGCGTAAATGATCTGCGAGCCGTACTCGACACTGCGTTTGATCCGCAGGAGGTGGCTGACCAGGCGATCCATGTCGCGTTCGCTGCCGTCGGTGCGCACTTCCTCGGCCTCTTCGCCCTCGCCGACCACACGGAACCGGACGTTTGGGTCCTCGAACACACGGCGCATCGCCTCCCAGCCGGCAAGCTGGAACTCACAGCGGGTGATGTACTCGTCGAGCGGGATGTTGAACGTCTCGATCAGGTCAGGGCGGTCGCGTTTGATAAACCAGGGTACGTATTCACTCAGGTGCTCGCTCGATTCGGTCACAAAGTAGCCGAATTTTTCCAGGAGCTTGTAGCGCACGCGGTTGGTGGCGGGCATACGGCCTTCCTGCATCACCTGGCGGATGGCCGGGTAGAGGTCCACCCCTTGGCGCTCGAACTTCAGATAAAAGGCCATGTGGTTGATGCCGGCCACCAGGTAGTCGATCTCCTCGACCGGTACCCCAATGTCGGCCGCCAGGTCGCCGGCCGTGCCCGGCACGCTGTGGCACAGCCCAACCGTCTCGATGCGGCTGGCCCGGTTCAGCGCCCAGGTGTTCATCGCCATGGGGTTGACGTACTGGAGAAAAGTGACGTCGGGGCAAAGTTCTTCCATGTCGCGCGCCATCGCCAGCAGCACGGGGATGGTGCGCAGGCCGCGCAGGATGCCGCCAATGCCCAGGGTGTCGGCGATGGTCTGGCGCAGGCCGTATTTTTTGGGGATCTCGAAATCGATCACGGTGCTGGGGCGGTAACCGCCCACCTGGATCATGGCGATGGCATAGTCGGCGCCGGCCAGCGACGCGCGACGATCCAGCGTAGCCTCGATGGTGGGTGAGGCACCCAGGGCCTCGGCGATCTTGTGGGCGACGATCTCAGAGGAGCGCAGCCGCTCCGGGTCGATGTCGTGCAGGCTGATCGTCGAGCCAGCCAGCTCGGGATAGCTGAGGATATCGCCGAGCAGGTTCTTGGCAAAAACCGTACTGCCGGCGCCGATGAAGGTGATTTTGGGCATAGGCT
>JAYRNS010000636.1:0-1840 GCA_041912075.1 Anaerolineae bacterium | reverse complement strand
CTGAGTTCAGCGAAGCACCGGAATTGACAACGGCGACCGCCGACGCATAGGGTATGGCCAGTACTCTGTTTGGCTTGAATGGGCACCGATCGCGCCCGTGTACGAGCGCAGAATGGTGACAAAATCCAACCGAACAGCGCACTGGCGTGGATGGGGGCTGGATGGCGCAGCATCGTCCAGCCCCCCTTTTTGTTACCGGCACCGGTGTGGAACATTTCGCCCGCGCCGGGCGTCTTCAATCCGTGCGTTGCACACCCATTTGACGCGCCAGAGCGAGGGTACCCAGGGCAGTTCACGGGCCGTGCTGCCCACGGCGGCCGCCACGAAATGGGTCATCACGGAGATGTCTGAAACCAGCTACTGCTAAAGGAGAAGAATCGTTTCATGCGAAACAAAGTCTACATATTCATTGCGGTTATGGCTGTATCGTCGCTGCTGTTGGCGGCCTGTGTGCCGGCCACGGGCAGCCCCGCACCGGCTGACGTCGGCGGCCAGCCGACCGCAGAAGCCACACCGGCCGGCGGTGAAATCACCCCCGCGGAGCCGAGCGGTCTGATGGCCACGCCGTGGGCGCTGCAGGCTTTTGGTGGCCCCGACGTTCCGCTGGCCGCGCTGCAGGGCAAAAACCTCACCCTCGAGGTCCGCGCCGATGGCGGGGCCGGTGGTTCGGCCGGCTGTAACATCTACGGCGGTGATTACACGGTGGATGGTAACAAACTCACCTTTTCGCCCTTGATCACCACCATGATGGCGTGTGACCCGCCCCTGATGACCCTGGAGCAGGCCTACCTGGCTGCCCTGGCCAAAACCGCCAGCTTCAAGGTCGTGGACGGCCAGCTTGACCTGCTGGATGCCAACGATCAGATGATCCTCAGCTTTCTCCCGCTGGAGAGCAAGGGTCTGGAGGGCACGAACTGGACCGCCACCGATGTCAACAACGGCAAACAGGCCGTCGTCTCGGTCCAGACCGGCACCGAAATCACGGCACTGTTCGAGAACGGGCAGCTCAGTGGAACCGCTGGCTGCAACAACTACACAGCCACTTACACCATCGACGGTGACAAGATCGCCATTACCATGCCGGCGTCTACCATGATGATGTGTGCCGAACCGACCGGTGTGATGGAGCAGGAACAGGCTTACCTGGCTGCCCTGCCCCAGGCGGCCACCTTCCAGGTGCGCGAAGACCAGCTGGAGATTCGGGATGCCGGGGGCGCGCTGCTCGTCAGCTACACCGCTGCACCCGAAACCCTGGTGGGTGACACGGTCCCGCCCACTGAATCGCCCAGCCTGACCAGCAACCCCTGGGCGCTGGCCTCCTTTGGTGGCCCCGACATCTCACTGGCCGCCCTGGAAGGCAGCAGCATCACCATGACCTTCACGGCGGATGGCCAGGTCAACGGCTCGGCCGGCTGCAACAGCTACAGCGGCAGCTACACGGTCGATGGCAGCCAGCTCACGTTCTCACCGCTGGCGACCACCAAGCGCATGTGTCCGGAACCCGTGATGGTGCTGGAACAGGCTTTCCTGGGGGCGCTGGGCAAGACGGCCAGCTACGAGATCAGCGACGGCCAGCTGCTGCTGCTCGACGCCGATGGCCAGACCCTGCTGACGTTGGCACCGCAGGAAGTGACGGCGCTTGAGGGGACCAATTGGGTTGCGCTCAGCGTCAACAACGGCCGGGAAGCAGTGGTGTCGGTGCAGACCGGCACGGAGATCACCGCGGCCTTCGACGGCAAGACCGTCGGCGGCACCGCCGGCTGCAATCGTTATTCGGCTGGTTACACGGTCGATGGCAACAAGATCACCATCAGCTTGCCGATGTCGACGATGATGATGT
>JAYRNS010000635.1:0-20214 GCA_041912075.1 Anaerolineae bacterium | reverse complement strand
GCATCACCTCCGCCGGGGAGCTGGCTTCGCCAACGACGGCGATGTCAGCCTGACGCTCGAGCAGACGACGCAGCAGCTCGCGGTGCAGTCCCATGTCATCGGCGATCAGAACCCGAATTGGTGCCATACGTCCTCCAGCATGGTATGACCCGCTGACAGCTCGCCGGCAGCGACCGGCAGCGGCAGGGTGATTTCCACGCGTGTTCCCTGACCCGGTGCGGAATGGATCGTGGACAACCCGCCGACCTGCGCCGCACGTTCGGCGATGTTCTCCAGGCCCCACCCCTGGTTGCCCGCCGGTTGGCTGGCGACCACGGCCGGATCGAAACCCACACCATCATCCCCAATGACGACCTGGATCGTGTCTTCGTGTTGTTCGACCTCTATCCAGCCGCGCGTGGCACGGGCATGTTTCCAGATATTGATCAGCGCTTCTTCGACGATGTAGCCAACGTGGCGCAAGGTGTCGAACGGCAGCGCCGGCTCGATGGCCGGCCGGCGAAAATCGACGGTGAGGCCGGTATTGTACTGAAACCGCTCGATGATGCTGGTGATGACCGGATAGAGGCGGATTTGGGTGGGGTCGTCGCGTAGGGCACGCACCGTCCAACGGATATCGGCGTGGATATCAGCCGCCATGGCTGCCACGTGATCCAGCTCGGCGCGCACGGCCTCTGGCTCGTCTGTCGCCAGCAGCTCGGCATATTCGACCCGGCGGCTGAGCGCGGTCAGGCGGCTCAAGACACTGTCGTGAATGTCCATGGCGATGCGTCGTCGCTCCGATTCGATGGCCGCGCTGGCTTGCAGCGTGTTCATACGCTCCACGCTGCGCTGCCACAGCACCATCAGCAGCGCGACGAATCCCAAAATCAACCCCAGTACCGGGTAGGTCGAAATGCGCAGGATCACTTCGTCGACTTCGCGCTGCTCGATGACCGCGGTGAAGGTGTAACCATTGAGCCACAGCGACAGGGCAAAACCCAGCGACCCCAGCGCGCTGATAAACATCAACAGGACCCCGCGCTTCCAGAGCGTAGGGGCACTGGGCAGGGACAGCGCCGTGGTCAATACCGGTGTCATCGAATAGAGTGAAAACACGTTGCGATAACCACAGTCGGCCACGATGAGGATGCCCATGCAGACGATTGCGTCGAACAGGAGAAACAGCGGAGCCCGCAGCACCTCCGCACGCGTAAAGAGCAGCACGCCGAGCAAGGCGGTGTAACCGGCCGTCGCCCACCAGACGGTCATGATGATAGCTTCGCGGGCCTGTACGACGGGGTGCGGGTGGAAATTGACCAGTACGAGTGCATAAAGCAGCGCCAGCACGCGGCACACCATGGCAAACGCGCTGAGCCACTGATTGATACGACGGCTGTCAAGATCGAGGACGATCATGGGCAAATATTACAGCGCACAGGTCTTATCGACAAAATCCCACGCTTCACGCCTCGCACGCCCGTGTCACCGCCAGCACCAGGCCGTGCATGTCGCTGCCCGCATCGAGACGGTACGCCGGATAACGGGTCAGCAGAGCCTGCGCCGCGTGCAAGATCTTGTCGAGAAACGGCGCTGCGTCCCACCAACCAAGGGCCGGCACGGCCAGGTCGAGCGCCTCCGCTGGTGCCAGCGCTGTCAGCCGTGTCTCGGCTTGGTGCGGCACCGACACAAACAAAGGCAGCAGGCGGTTGGTACGGAGTGATCCCAGGCACACGGCCTGCGGCCACAGGCGCCCCAGGTCGATGCGGTATTTCGCACCTTCCCAGGTGTTGAGCGGCTCGGCCGCAGCCGCCAGTTCGGGGAAAAACGCAAAGGCACCCGGCCGCACACGCAGCTCACGCGTGGGGCTGGCCAGAACCTCTACGGCGTCGTCGTGCAGCGCAGTATACACCAGTCCATCGGCCAGCAGCTGGTACCCGGCATGCAGCAGGCTCAGCGCCGTCGTCGATTTGCCGCTGTGGTCGTGACCGATGAGCAGAATGGCGACGTCGCGGCGGGTGAGCGCCACCGCGTGCCACTGAACTAACCCGGTTCGGCGCGTCAGCAGGTTGTAGAGGAGGGTGCCGAAGAGAAACTTGCTCACCAGCGGCTGGTTGCGTGCGAGGGCAGATGAGACGAAGCCGGTCGCTTCCTGCCGCGCCAGATCGGCCAGCACGTGACCGTGCGCGCCCGCGGAAATCGAGATCGACTCAGCATAGGCATCGTACGTGAAGGGTGAACGACCCTCCAGGTTGAAACCTTCCCACGCGGTTTGTGACGTGCCGTCCGCCCGCACGAACAGGCGGATGTGCATCGGCGTCTCGACCGGTCGTGGTGCCGTTTCACTAAAACGGCCCACCCAATCGGCACAGGCTGCCACCAGCGCCGGGCTGTTGGTGGTCAGAACCAGCGGATATCCAAACACCCGGAACGGGTGCTGACCCGCACCGTTGGTCACGCGGCGCTGCCAGAAATCGGGAAAACGGTCGTACCGATCAGTCATGACAGATCTCAATAGTGGGCAAGGCTGCCATCGCGCCGGGCGCGCGCAATGGCGTGGCGAAACAACCACAGGCTGACCGGTAAGAGGACCACCATGAAAACGGTGAGCGCGGCCAGCGGCAGCAGCAGCTCACCCAGGGTGCTGCCCAAAAACAGTGCGCCGCGAATCGCCTCCAACGCATAGGTCACCGGCAGCAGGTAGGAAACAACGCGCAGCCAGGGGGGCAGCAGCGTCACCGGGAAGTACACCCCGCCAAAGATGAACGTGGTGCCGGCCACCAGCCAGGCAATGGGATCCCCCTTTTTGAAGATCAATACAAACCCGGCCGAAGCAATGCCCCACGCGCTGAAGGACACGAGCGCCAGCAGGGTCACCAGCAGCGCGACCGCCCAGTTGGCATCACCAAAACGTGCACCCAAGAGCCATCCCAGCCCCAGCTGGAAGAACAAAATGACCAAACCCTCGACTAACGTCCACAACGATCCCCCCAGGAGTGCCAGTGTGGGATGCGTTACCGTCACCAGCAGAGGCTCGACGGTTCCGGTGAGCATCTCTTCGCGCAAACCCAGGGCAAACTGGCGGAAGACGATGTTGAAATACTGCGAAAAGGCGGTGCCGACCAGCGCAAAGGTGAAGTAGTCCACGCCGTAAACCTGGACCGCTGCGGGCGGCGTGGTAAAGAGTTTGCCCAGGAAATAGACAAAGATGACACCCGTCAGCGCCTCGACATAGCGCGCAAAAAAATTGGGGCGATAGCTGCGCTCCAGTGTGTACCCTTTGAGAATGAATGCCGCCAGTTTAGCGAGCGTCAGCCCGCTCCTGGCTGGCTGCCACTTCTTTGACAATGTCGCGGAGGGAACGGCGGCGCTGCTGTTCGCAGCGTCGAAGTTGTCCGCCATGGGCCAATACCTCCTGCCAAATGGTCGGCCAGACCTGGGACTCGTCTGCCGCCAGCGTAATCTCCCAGGCTCCCAGACCTTCCACGCGGCCGCCCAGTGCCTGAATGGACGCCACGCCGGGGAGGGCGGCCAGCCGCGTGGTCAATCGTTCGCTGTCGTCGGTGGTCACTTCCAACAAATAGGTCGCAATGCCGGGTAAGGCGTCGAGGATCTCGAGCGGCGTGCCTTCCACGTGGATCTCACCGGCGCGGAGTACCGCCACCCGGTCGCAGAAGGTCTCCATGCCGTACAGCTCGTGTGTCGTATAAAAGATGGTCTTGTGCTGGTTGCCGACCAGTTCGTGACGAATCAGGTCACGCAGCTGGTCGGCCGCGGTGACGTCCAGGCTCTTCGTCGGCTCATCCAGAAACACCAGCGCGGGGTCATGCAGCAGGGCGCGTGCCACATTGAGCTTCTGACGCATGCCCGTGGAGAAGAACTGCACCGGCATCTCCGCCGCATGCCTGAGGTCGAACAGCTCGAGCAGCTCGTCGACCCTGCGCCGGAGCTGGCGCCAGGGCAGGTCCTGTAAAGCTGCGTAGAACATCAGGTTCTGCCGGGCACTGAGGCGGGCGTAGAAGCTGCGGTCTTCACTGGAGCACAGACCAATCGACGCGCGCACCGCCTGCGGGTCAGCCTGCGTATCGAAGCCGTTGACCCAGGCCCGCCCCGCGGTTGGGTCCAACAAGGTGGTCAGCAAGCGGATGAGCGTGGTTTTCCCCGCACCATTGTTGCCAAACAGGCCGAAAAGCAGACCGGTCTCCACCTGCAAGGAAACATCACGCAGCGCTTCGATCCGGTGGCCGTCGACCGCATACACTTTCTGCAGGTTCTGCGTTTCAATGGCGAGGGTCATCCCAGGTCTTTCCGTTGGGCGGGTGAAAGCGCCTTGGCCAGGTGTGCCAGTTCACGCAGGCTGGCCACCGTGTAGGGAGCATAGGCCAGAAACCACCACGGCGACGCAGCCAGCTCCGGATAGTGATCTGCCAGGCGCCAGCGGTGGGGAAAGCCCTCGTACCAGACCAGGCGCAGCCACTCGCGGGGCGTGGCCGTCCAGTGCAGGCGCTCACGCACACTGCGCCAGTGGACGAAGTCGGTCAGCGGCACCGGGTCGAGCTGCGTGGCTAACCAGGTTTGCAGCACCCCGGGCAGGCGCGCTTTCAGCCGCGCCAGATCATCCAAAGGAACGCTGCCTGGGAAGAGGGCCTCGGCCATGGCCAGGGCGGGAGCGGTCAGCCGGGCGTCGAGACGGTCGAGCCAGGTCTGTGCCTGGGGCCACAGGCCATGGTCCTGCACGAAACGGGCAAAGTAGCCCGTATCCTGCAGCCACACCAGCCGGGGCGGGCCCTGGATGATGTGGGCCGCGGCATGCACGGTGGTAAAGACAAAATGCGTCACCGGGTCTGGCAGGCGACAGCGCACCCCAAGCAGCTCACCCGGCAGCGCACCAGCCCATAGGGCGGAGGTAAAATCAACCGCCAGCCATTCCATACCTTCAGCCGCATGCACACCAACGTCCACCAGACGGGCATTGTCGGGATGCCAGGTCCACGGCACACGCTGCGCCCAACCGGGTTTGGTGTAGGTGCGATTTTTCCAGTTACGCTCTTTTTCGACGTATCCCAGCCGGGCCATGCATGCGCTGACAGCCGGCCAGGCACCTGGTGGCACGAGCAGATCGAGATCGGCCATCTGGCGAAAATCGGGCGCGGGGTAGAGCTGGTGGGCGGTGACAGCACCCTTCAGAGGCAAGAGCGGGACCCGCGCATCAGCTGCGGCTTCGAGGATGGCCTGGAGCTCGGTGCGCTGTAGTTGGCTGCGTTCGATGCCCCAGGCATGCAGCTGTGCCAGGTGCGTGCGCAGCCAGTCCGGCAGGGCGGCGGCCAGGGCCGGCTGCTGTGTCAGGAGGGGTGCCAGCCAGGGCACGAGGGTGTGCAGATACAGGGCACGCGGCACCTGCTGCCAGGTCATCTCGTCCCAGGTGCGTACGCGGGCAACCGCGGCGTCCCAATCGGTGGCGCGTAACCAACACGTCAGTTCGGTAACGACTGCTGTATAACGGGCTGTGTCCAGTTCTACCATGGGCGCGGAATTGTACCGCAAATGCGCCGAGGCCACAAGTAATTTATTTTGGATTTTGGATTTTGGATGAAACGTACTGGGAATTGACAGGGCATAGGGAGCGCCGTTATAATCGTAACAGGTAATTCCGACCGTTTCCAACCATTTCCCAGAGGAAGGTTCCTTGTGAAGGGTACGCTTTATGTGGTTGGGCAGAAAAAGCCCGTGGCCGATCTGAACTGCACCATCTTCGAGTTCACCGATAATCACGCGTCCGAAGATCGTTACCGGATCAACTACGAATACGACAAGCGGTTACGCAAATTCCCCGTCGAACTGCGTCGGGAAACGCCGCTGCTCTTGCAGCTGGAAGATGGGCGACAGGCCAAGGTGAAGGTGCAGGCCGAAAGCAGCACCCCCTCCGGTGTGGCCATTGGCGTCTTCCGTGTCGAAGGTGGATTCACGAAAGCCGCATGAATCCTCGCGCACCGCGTTGGCTGCAGACGGTTGGACTGGCGATTCTGGCACTGATCGTCCTGGGAGTCGTACCAGCCGGCGCCACCCCATCGGGTGATACACTGCCGCTTCCACCCAGGCAGAGTGTTACCGTCAATTATGCCGGTGCGACGGAGACTGCGACCGCCAGAGACGCGATCGCGGCCTTTGCGGCTGCGGTCGAGCCGGCATCCCTCGATCTGGGGGGTAATGGCCTGGTCACGGTCGGCGTCACCAACGTCGTGGCCAGAGAATTCCCTTATGTCAAACTCGAGGTATGGTCGCGCGACGATCGTAATGGCGGCAACCCTCGCCTATGGGTCTACTTTACCGCCGCCGACGGCCAAACCAGACTGGTGGAGGTTCCCGTGGCACCCCCGGGCACGCGCCGCACCTGGGACGACTGGCGGATGACGGCGACCTACAACCCGCTGCGCTTGAGCAGCGCCAGCCTCGGGCTGCCGTATGCCCGCTTCGACCCGCGCTCACCGACCGACATCGCAGCCATCGCCCAGCAGAAAGTCCAGTGGCAAACCCTGCCGGCCGGCGAACGCACCAAACTGGCGGCGATTGCCCTCGGTAAATCCCTTCTCGGACTCGATCCACAGCAAGTCGAAGACACCATCGAACGCAGGGGGCTGGAAGGGCTGGAGGAACAAGGAACGGTGCGTTTCCTGCGGAGCACCCGCAACACACCGGTCTTTATCCTGGCGACGAGTGGCCCATACGCCCTGACCGCTGACATGACCAGTGCATTGGCCGCCGGTTGGGATTTTCTACGCCAGACCGACCCGGCCCTCACCGACACCATGGTCGGCACCTGGAAATCGGTGGCGGCAGCCAATGGCACGAACAGCATGTTTGGCGAAAACGACGTACGTGCCAGCGGGAGTGTGCTCGAAGCCGATCTGGGCATCAGCTACTTCAATGGACGGCGCGTGTTTGCCGGCGCAACCGGTGGGATCGACCCCGCCTCCGAAGCTGCCCTGCGCCTGGTGTGCGAGTCACGCCAGATCGATGACCAGCGCTATTGGGGAGTGGCCGAAGGGGAAGAGTCATGGCGCGTGCTGCGCCCCGATGCCTTTGCCGACACGATCGAGGCCGACGCCAATGGTTACGTCAAATCGGTGGTCGACCGCTGGTACCGCTTCAAGAAGATCCCCAACGATCGCTTCACCACCCTGATCGACGCCGTCGACCAGGTCTGCCCTGCCCGCTGAACAGAACCGGCGGGTTTTGGCAAAACCAGCCCCTCACGCCGGACGCGGGTATTCAGACAAATAACGCTGGTACAAGGGGCCGTTGAAATCCGGCGTACGATCCCGACGAAATGCGCGCAGCCGCGCCACATCGAGGTCGGCTACCAGCACAGCCTCTTCCCAAGGGTCCACAACCTGCGCCACAGTATCCCCTTGTTCGGCTGGCAGCAGCCCGAGCGGCGCAAACACGGCACTGCGCCCCGACCAGTTGAGCCCATAGCGCGGCGCCACCATGTTGACCTGGATGCCATAGGCATTGGCTTCCTGCACGCGGTTACGGGTGCCACGTGCCTGCAGCCAGACGCTGTCACCCCGGTCATCGGCCGCGGGGTTGACCAGGATGTCGACCCCGAGGAGTGACGCAAGACGTGTCGTTTCCCAGTACGAAAAATCCATACACACCGGCATCGCCACCCGTGCGAATGGCAAATCGAAGACATGCAGCCTTGGACCGACGTCCAACCACGCAGCTTCGGTCGTGTAGGCGTGCAACTTGGGCTGTGCACCGATGTGCCGGCCATCCGGGCCGTACAGGTGCGCCGTGTTGTACAGCTTGCCGTCGGCTGCCGGGCACGGTAGAGTCCCGGCCATGAGGTAGACGTGGCAGCGGCGTGCGACCGCACTGGCCGTGACATCAAAAACCCGCCACGCCGCGGGTCCGACATAACGCAGCAGGTCGCCGAGGGTAATCCCCATGTCCGCCAGCGCCTGATCCAGGCTGGGCGTCTGGCCGTTGGCATCCGTGCTATCCACCAACTGGTCGATGCCCGGCAGCATGCCCACCAGACACGCACCAGTGTACTCTGGGAAACAGACAAACTGCGCCCCCTGCAGTACGGCCTCCCCTACCAAACGGGCGACGTGCCGTGCGTAGGCCGCAGCACTGGGCATAAGATCGAAACGCATCTGGACTGCCGCCACAGTGACACGATCCAGCGACGGTTCGGTCGTCGCCTGCGGGAGCGCCAGGTCGTGCAGGGCGGCTTTGACCCGGCCGGGCTGCGAACGCCACCACAGGACAAACCTCCCCATCTGTTGGCGCAGGGCAGCAGCGCGGCTCATGGGTAGGTCTCCAACAGCTGGCTGCGGTACAACCCGTGGTTGAAATAGCGGGCAATATCATACTGCTGGAACAAACGCTGGCGCGCGGCGCGGTCCAGGTCACCCACGATCACTTCGGTGTCGGTTCCAGTGGCAGCGGCTGCCACGACACCGTGAGTATCGCCGGTCAGCTCGGCCGGGCAGAGGATGTGCGAACCCAGGCTCGGCGCGGGCACTGTGTCGTCATCCACCAGACACGCTTCCAGGCCAAACACCTGGTTGCCCTGCACGTCCCGCCACAGACCGGCCAGCAGACCGGCTTCGCCAGCATAGCGCCGCTGGGTGGGGGCAATCAATACATCGGCCCCCTGCAAGGTTAGCACGCGTGCCACTTCTGGATAGTAGAGGTCTTCACCCACCACCAGACCCAGGATACCCACCGGTGTTTCGGTCACATCGAGGCGGTCACTGACGGCCAGGCCCAACGCCCGTTCCGCCGGTGAACGGTGGCATGCCCATTGGCTGCCAAGAACCGCACCATCTCCGCCAAATAGAAACGCCTGATGGTGCAGGGCTGCGGTTTCATCGGGTAACAGGACCGAACCGGCCGCCAGGATGATGCCGTGTTGGGCGGCGAGGCTGCCAAAAAAGCCCTGGTAGGCCTGGCGCAGCCTGTCACCCTGCATGGTGCGCTGCGTGCCCGGCTGGGTCGTCTCCCAGGCCTGGGCCAGACCGGCACGCAGGGTCATGTGTGCCAGCTCAGGCCGTTGGCGCGCCAGAAGCGCATCACCCGCATGCGCCGGTAGGGCCACCAGTTGTGCGCCGCGCGCCGCGGCCTGACCGACCAGCCGCGACCATTGATCCTCCCAGGTATCCCCACTGGTGGCCCAGGCAAAACGCCACTGGATCACGGCCACGGTCAACGGATGGGTGTTCATTCGTCCACCGGTAGACCCTGTTCGATCATCCACGCTTTCAGCCACGGTACGACACCCCACTGCTGGCGGCTCAAGGCATCCACCGCCCACGCCTGGGTCAAGGCGTCAGCAGCCAGCTGTGCCACCTGGTCCTCCGCCAGGGGTTCCACGCCAGCCAGGTGCAGACTCAGCAGTCCGCGCGCGCCGTAGATGCTGCCCAGGGTACGAGCTAATTCGGCGGGACCCACCAGCTCGGGGGGAAATGGGCCTCGTCGTTCGAGCAGGTGGTCGATCGTGCCGTGCACGGCTGCGGCCAGTGTCAGCAAATAGTCGGGATGTTCGCGCGCCAGGAAGCTGCCAACGCCCACGACCTGGTCGAGCGTCTGCAGCACGTACACCGGTTCCATCTGCAGCGCGAGACCCAGGGCACGTGCCAGCTGGGTCAGGCCGGCATCCACCTGCCCCAGCTTGAGCCGCAGAAACGCCTGGCTGCGGTAGGCAATCAACAACCCAGGGGCATCGCCGTCGGCCAGAAAGGCGTCGACCGCGCGCTGGTTGAGGTCGAGCGCCAGCCCCAGGTCACCACCATCTTCGGCCGCGCGGCTGCGCTGGCCCAGGTCACGCCCGGTGACAGAGCCAGTTTGTGGCAGGTCGTTGTGGTTGTGGCGGTTGTCCAACGAAAAGCTCCAGCATCCTCATTCGGCCAGGTCCAGCTCTTCGACCAGCTCGCGCAGGAACAACTCGGCATCGGTGACAATGCCGATGGCCTGAAAAGAGCCGCGATCGGCCAGTTTGGTCACGGTTGCCGGGTTGATGTCCACGGCCACCACTTTTACATGGCTCGCCAGCAGGTTACCGGTGGCAATCGAATGCAGCATCGTCGCCAGCATGACGCACATATCGACCCCATGCAGGGCCGCGCGCATCTGGCGCTGTGCCTCGCTCACGTCCATGATCACATCGGGCATCGGACCATCGTCACGCACCGAGCCAGCCAGGACCATGTCGATACCCTGTTGGTACGCCTCGTACATCACGCCAGAGCGCAGCTGGCCGGCCGCCACCGCCTGCCGGATCGAGCCGGCACGGCGCATGGCGTTGATGGCCCGCATGTGATGGCTGTGCCCGCCGGGCACCGGCAGGCCGTTCTGCAAATTGATGCCCAGCGAAGTGCCAAACAGCTGTGACTCGACGTCGTGTACGGCGATGGCATTGCCGCCAAACAATACCTGCACGTAACCGCTGCGAATCAGCCGTTCCACGTAGGGACCGGCCCCGCTGTGAATGACCGCCGGCCCCAACACAAAACAGATACGCTGACCCGCCTCGCGCACGCCGCGCATCGTACGCGCAATCTGCGCGATCGCCAGCTTGTTGGGCCGCTCCGACGAGACCTCGCTGCGCATAAAGCTGAAGACCTCTTGTTCGCGCTGGCGCTCGGGCGGGTGTACGCGAATCCCGGTGTGCCCGACGACGATCATGTCGCCGGCTTTGACGTCGTTGATGGGCGTGTTGCGCGCCAGACCGGTGGCGGTGTCGACAACAACCGCCAGATCCATCTCGGTACCAGCAACCGGCTGCCAGCGACCGTGCCAGCGGATTTCAGTGGGCAGGTTGGTCGTCGAGTAGAAGCCGTCGGGCAAGGCGCCCTCGGCCGGTGCGGGCACCACGAGGGCATCGCTGCCGTTTTCCAGCTGGGCACCAAACTCCTGCAGAGCCGTGAGGATGGCATCCATCTGATCGGGGGTCTCGGCAAACACTTTCAGACGGGCAAAACTGGGGGCCAGCTTGTGCGTGCCGACCGAGATCTCGAGAATATCGAAGTTGCCGCCTGCATCCATAATGATGTCCATCGTGCGCGGCAAGATAAAGGAGTCGATGATGTGGCCTTCCAGGCGAATCGACTCCGTGTAGGACAGGTTTGTATGATTGGGCACAACAACCTCTCACGGCGAGTGAATGTGGTCAGACCTGCACGAGGGCCAGCAGCCCGTCCAGACTGATTTCGGCGACCCCCAAACGTGCGGCTTTGTCGACTTTGCTGCCTGGGTTCTCGCCGCGCAGGAGATAGCTGGTTTTTTTGCTCACGGTGTCGGTGACCTTGCCGCCATGCGCTTCGATGACGGCCTTGGCCTCCTCGCGGCTCATACCCGGCAGGGTCCCGGTGATGACGAAGGTCAGACCGGCCAGTTTTTGCGGCTCACCGCTGGCGACGGCGGCAGCCGGTACCGCCACGGTTACACCAGCGGCCCGCAGCCGTTCCACAACCTCGCGGTTGGGTACGTGGCTGAACCAGTCCACGACGTTGGCCGCGAGGACCGGTCCCACCCCGCTGACTTGTTCGAAGTCCGCCATCTGCGCCGCCATCACGGCATCGATACTGCCAAAATGGGCCGCCAGGGTGGCAGCCACCACCGAGCCTACGCCGCGAATGCCGAGTGCGGTCAAGAGGCGGGCAAAGGGGCGCTGTTTTGATTCTTCGATGGCTGTCAGCAGGTTGTGCACCCGTTTCTCGCCAAAACCTTCCATGGCCAACAAGCTGGCCTCGTGTTCGTGCAGATAGTAGATGTCGGCCAGGCTGCGAACCAGACCGAGCTGGACGAACAACTCGGCCTGGCGAATGCCAAACCCTTCGATATCCATGGCCCCGCGTGAGACGAAGTGTTCGATACCACGCACGAGCTGGGCGGGACAGGCGCTGTTGACGCAGTAATAGGCCACTTCGTCCGGCGCGCGCTGGATGGGCTCGCCGCACACCGGGCAGTGGCTGGGCATCGTCCACACTTTTTCGTCGCCGGTACGCAGCTCGACGAGGGGGCGCAGCACCTGCGGGATGACTTCGCCGGCCCGTTTGACCGCCACCTGGTCCCCCACGCGGATGTCGCGCTCAGCGATGTAATCGGCATTGTGCAGGGTGGCGTTGCGCACGATGACGCCGCCCACGGCGACCGGTTCCAGGACGGCATAGGGATTGATCGTGCCCGTCCGGCCGACGTTGACGGCGATATCGAGCAGGCGGGTCACGGCTTCGCGCGCCGGGTATTTATAGGCCGTAGCCCAGCGTGGTTCTTTGCCAACGGCGCCTAACTCTTCGTGGAGGGCCAGATTGTTGACTTTGATCACCAGTCCATCGGTTTCGTACGGCAGCTCCTGGCGCCGGTTTTCGAAGTCGACGACGTAGTCGACCACCTGATCGAAATCCTGAAACAGCCGTATGGGGCCGCCCAGTGTGATCACCGGAAAACCCAGGTCGCGCAGATAGTGCAGCGCATCCCACTGTGTGGTCAGCCGCGGCCCGCCTTCCAGGCTCACCACCTGGTAGGCCCACAAACGAAGCGGACGGCCCGCGCTGATGCTGGCATCCAGTTGGCGCAGCGAGCCGGCGGCAAAGTTGCGTGGATTGGCATAGGTGCGTCCCTCCTGCGCCAGCTGCTGCGCATTGAAGCGCTCGAAGTCCTGCACCGTGACGTAAGCTTCACCGCGGACGACGAGGCGCGCGGGTGCCGCCAGCTGGGCAGCCGTATCGACCGGGATCACCAGGGGCAGCCCTCGCACCGTACGCAGGTTGGCCGTGATGTCCTCACCCTCGCTGCCATCGCCGCGCGTGGCGCCGAGGACAAAGCGACCTTGCTCGTAGTGCAGCACCACCGTCAAACCGTCGATCTTGGGCTCGACGACGTACGCCAGATTTGGCGCGCTGGTTTCGGGCAGCAAACGCAGCAGACGATCGCGCCAGGCACGCAGTTCTTCCGGCTTGAAGGCATTGCTCAAGCTCAGCATGGCCTGTGGGTGGCGCACCTTCACAAAACGATCCGCCACCGAACCGCCCACCCGCTGTGTCGGCGAGTCACTCGTCACCAGCTCGGGATGGGCCGTTTCCAGACGCACCAGCTCCGCCATGAGCGAATCGTACTCGGCATCACTGATGACCGGGTCGTCTAAGACGTGGTAGCGATACGCATAAAAATTGAGCGCACGGCGCAGCCGTGCGGCCCGTGCGCCGGCCGGCTCGTCAGGCGAAGGACTCACGCTGATGATTACTCCTCAATTCGTTGGCTGGAGCCAGTTATCGGCGATCCAGCCGACCGTGCCGTTCTCCGTGCGCACGCGCCACCAGGTGTACCCGTCGGCCGGTGACGGATAGGCTTCGTTGAAA
Source organism: Anaerolineae bacterium (assembly GCA_041912075.1). GTDB lineage: Bacteria > Chloroflexota > Anaerolineae > SSC4 > Amarolineaceae > SSC4. Next base: position 6,865 of record JAYRNS010000635.1, on the reverse strand, counting down.
CCGGCCGGTGGTTCGAGAACGACCAGAACCATGCCGTCGTTGAGTGTCATCAGCCGGGCGTAGTTGGTGCCACCCCCGGCGCGCAAACTCACGCCTTCAGGGGCCGAGTTCACCACCCGCGCCGTGACCCCTGGCGCAATTGAACCCGCGACCACAACCGGTGCCTGCGTCGTGGTCACCGCGACCGTCGCGGTCAGCACGAGTGGCGAGGGCAGCGTGGGCGTCACCGGTGTGCTGAACACCGACGGGACCGTGGCGACCGGCGTTGGCGTTGGTTCGCTGCGACCGATCCCGCTGGCCCCCCAAATGAGAGCGAGGGCGACCAAGGCGATGACCACACCACCGGCAATCCACGGCAGAATACTGCGGCGCGGCGGGGGTGGTGTTTGATCGTCCGCTTCCCAGGTCTCCTCCTCCAGCGGATCGTGCGCCGGATCTTCCACACCAACTGTGCTATCGTCGGTCATGTCATCTGGATCACTCATAGGCGAGCCCGAACTCTGGAAATTGGCCGGGTTCCAGCGCTCATCGTCATCCCAGCTGTCCGGTGAACCGGCTGCGGGCTGGTTTGGATCATTGTAATCGGGCGAAGGTGGCATTGATCAGTTTCTCCCTTGTGGTGTCATGGCGAACCGCATCACGCCCCCATTATACCAACGTTGGCGGCGCTTGACAAAGCGATCACACAGATTGCAGCGCATTTGTCAAAGCACGCCCAAACTGATAAAATTATGCAGTTCGCGCGTGCTCAGAAATGCCGCGTGTGCGGCGTGACGTAAGGCATCGTAAAAGAATGACTTCCCGCAAAACGGCTGGATTTGGCCGCAAATCACCGGAAGTTATTCTTTTACGAGCCCTAATTTGGTGAGTGGGCTCTTTGGCCCGCATGGGAGACTCAGGAGGCATCGCGTTTTGATGCGACGAAATACCCAGACTGCGGCGTACTGGCAGCAATCATTCAAAATTAGTGCCGACGATTTGGATTATCTGGCCGGGATAATCCTTGAAAAAGACCAACCGCAAACCATGGACGATCTGGCTTTTGCGCTGATCGCCTACCGGTGCCAACGCGAAGAGAACAAAATACGGAGTGAACTCAGCCGGGGTGAAATCTACCAGCCCAACAAACATTACGAAGTAGGTCAGCAGCTGGTGTTCCCCATGCTGGACTATGCCGTGGGTACGGTCGCTGCGGCCCGATCGGGCCAAAACCCTGAACACGGCGAGTTCACCGTAATCCGCGTGCAGTTCGACGGCGCAACACGCGAATTTGCCGCCGATTTGAAGGTGCCGCATCGCCTGAGTCGTGGGGACGGCGAAGGCGTGGTCAGCGGCGAGCAGCTGTTTACGACGCGCGACCTGTACGTCATGTATGGCCCCGCCGTACGCCAGACGCTGCAGGATGCCCTGGCGCAGAGTGTCCAGCCGGCGTTTGTGCAAGAACAGGGTTTGTGGTTGCTGCGTGACATGCTGGTCGACATCCACGTCGGCCTGCTCAACATTGCCGAAGCGATCATCGAAGTAAAGGCACAACCGGTCTCGACGACCGATCTGCTGACCGAGATGAACCTGCCCGCCGAGGTTCCAGAGCGCATTCGTCGGGTCTCGGTGAATGCGGCACTGCGTGGCGATAGCCGGTTCGACGATGTCGGCAGCGCCGAAGAATCCTCCTGGTACCTGCGGCGTCTGGAGCCGGTCGAAGCTTATGCAACGCCCGATATTCTGCGGTATCAACCGGTTGCCTACGACCGTCTCGTCCTCGGTGTGGAGCTGCTCCAGCTGGAATGGGAGCTGGACGATGAGTGGTCGACCGATGCGCTGGTGGTGGACACACCGATGTTGGTACCCAGCACGACGATCATGTTGATCTATCCCCACCTGCGGTCGGGTACGCTGCCGCTGAGCAGCCGGGCACGCACACTGTTCCCGTCGGGCCAGGGGATACGCACGATGGTGACGCTGATCGATGGGCGGTGGGGCGCACGTTTCCCAGCCTGGGTGAACCACGAGGGGCGCTACATCGCCGGCGTTGGCGCGTGGCTGGAACAACACAAGCTGCCCGTGGGTTCGTTCATTACGCTGGAACGTACGCGCGAACCCCTGGAATACGTGGTCGATTTCCGTCCGCGGCGCATGCGCCGCGAATGGATTCGCGTGGCCGACGAGCGTGACGGTGGATTGATTTTCCAACTGCAAAAACAAGCAGTGTCGAGCGATTACGACGAATACCTTGCGGTCGGTGAAGCCTCGCGCGAGGCGCTCGATCGGGTACGGGCCCAGATCGATCGTCAGGCTCCATCCATGAACGAGCTGGTACGCCACATCACCCGCGAACTGGTTGGTCTGAGTCCACAAGGTACGGTCCACGCCAAAACGGTCTACAGCGCTGTCAACATGGTGCGGCGCTGCCCACCTGGACCGATCTTCGCCAGCCTGGCCGTTGACAGCAATGTGCGCAGTGTGGGCAGTGGCTACTGGTCCCTGGCCAACCGCACCTGATACGATTGTGAGAACCTGATGACCACCTGGGTAATACCAAACGTAGACACGAAGTTTCACATCGATTTTCGCTGGTGGGAGGAAGGCGGTCGGAATTTCCGGCTGGCTTTGCGCGACCAGCTGTGTGATGAGTGCCGGTCACGTTTTCCCGATCATCGTAACACCGAAATGGTGGATTGGATCGATCCGGAGACCGCCGAAGTCAAACGCACCGATGCACTTTGGCAGTGCCTGCGCACGATCTGTGCACGCAAACCCGATTACATACACAATCGGCTGCCCCTGACCACGGCCGTGTTCCGTGTCTTTCTGGCGAACAACAACGAGCCGTTGAGCTCCAATGAGCTGCACGAACATCTGCCCTGGAAATTGCCGGAGACGATCTTGCGCACGTTGACCTCTGGCACCAACTATATGGGGATTCGTCCCCTGCGACTTGTAGAGTAGGACGAATACACCTATGCCGGCACGGATATTTCCCTTCACGGCGATAGTTGGTCAAGATCGCATGCGCCGCGCGTTGATTCTCAACGCCATCAGCACCCGCATCGGTGGTGTGCTGATTCGAGGTGAACGTGGCACAGCCAAATCCACGGCCGCGCGTGCGCTGGCGTACCTGCTGCCCGAGATCGAAGTGGTGGCAGACTGTCCGTTTCAGTGCGATCCCAACCGCCCGGACGTGCTGTGCGATAACTGCCGCAGCCGTTTGGACGCGGGTGAGGTCCTGCCCTCAGCCATCCGCCGCACCCGCTTTGTCGATCTACCGGTCAGCGCCACGGAGGATCGGGTGGTGGGCACACTGGACATCGAGCGTGCCATCCAACGCGGTGAACGCCACTTCGAACCTGGTGTTCTGGCGGCGGCCAACCGCGGGCTGCTCTACGTCGACGAAGTCAACCTGCTGGACGACCACGTCGTCGATTTGCTGTTGGACTCGGCGGCCATGGGCGTCAACGTCGTCGAACGTGAAGGCATCTCGTTCCAGCACCCGGCCCGTTTCATCCTGGTCGGCACGATGAACCCGGAAGAGGGTGATCTGCGCCCCCAGCTGCTGGACCGGTTTGCGCTGTGCGTCGACATGCGCGGCATCAACGATCCCAACCAGCGGGTTGAAATCCTCAAACGGCGCATCGAGTTCGAACAAGACCCCGATGGCTTCCGTGAGAAGTGGGATTTCCAGGAACATCACCTCACGACCGAGATCGAGCAGGCACGCAACCGTCTCCCGCTGGTGGGTTATGCCGCGCGTGATCTCTACACCATCGCACAGCTGACGGCCGATTTCCGAGTCGACGGGCACCGCGCTGATATCGCGATCCTCAAGACGGCACGCGCCAACGCGGCCTATGAGGGACGGCTCAGCATCACCGATCGCGATATCCTGCTGGCGGCCGAGCTGGCCCTGCCACACCGCATGAAGAAAGCGCCTTTCCAGGACTCGGCCCTGGAGCCGCGCCAGCTGGAAGAGCGTCTGCGCCAGATTCGGGCCGAGTTGGGTCCATCGGACGAGCAGAGCGAATCAGGCGACACCCCAACGCCAATGCCTGGTGTAAAAAAAAAGATGAGTTAGCGCCGGAAAACGACGAAGGCGCCCCACAGGGTTCTTCGGGTGTGCCTGATCAGGCCAGCAACCAGCGTACGGCCAACCAGAAAGACACCACTTTCTCTGGGCGCCCGGTGAAAATCGGTGATGCCTTTCGCGCCAAACGTCTGGATACACCCATCGATCGACTGGCGCGTAAGCAGCCGGGCAAACGCTCGTTTACGCGCACCGACCGCAAACGTGGGCGCTACATCAAAGCACGACCAGCCCTGCAAAAACCAACCGATATTGCGTTCGATGCCACGATTCGCACCGCCGCACCCTTTCAGCTGCATCGCGCCGAGCTGCGGGCCGAGCGCGACGTTGCATTTGCCGTGGCACGCCAGGATATCCAGCAGAAGGTGCGCGTGCGGCGCGCATCCAACCTGGTGCTCTTTGTGGTCGATGCCAGCTGGTCAATGGCGGCCTCCGAGCGAATGGAGGCGACCAAGGGGGCTATTCTTTCGCTGCTGATGGACGCCTATCAACGCCGCGACCAGGTTGGGCTGATTGTTTTTCAGAAAGACCGTTCACGCCTGGTACTGCCACCGACGTCGAGTGTCGACCTGGCCGAACGTGCCCTGCGTGACATCCCGGTCGGTGGCAAAACGCCGCTGAGCAGCGGTCTGTTGCTGGCCTACGAGGTGTGCCTGGCGGCGCGTCAGCGCAATGCCGAGGTCATGCCGCTCATCATCCTGCTGACGGATGGCGCGGGCAACGTGTCGATCACCGGTATGCCGCCGCAGGAGGAAGCGATGCGTATGGCCGGTCTGATCAAGGGGAGTAACTTACGCGCGGTGGTGATCAACATGGAACACGTGGCTTTTGACCGCGGGTTGGCCCAAAGCCTGGCCGACGCCATGGGTGCGCCGTGCTTCTGCCTGCCCGACTTGCATGCGGAAGCCCTGGTGGCCACCGTCAAAGATCGGTTGAACGCGGCCAAGAGCTGAGAGAATCCACTGCCAGACTAACGTCCCAAACCCGCCAGACCAAGCGACACCAGTATCACCCCGACCAATGCCAGCAGACCAGCACCCAGGTACACGAGCATCTGGACGAACGTGGCACCCAGCACGCTGATGCTGCGCTGGCCGGCCGGTGTGGCCTCGAGCGCCGCTCGGCCATAACGCACCGCCCCAAATGCCGCGGCAAATACGACACAGGCAGCACTCAAGCCCTTTATGGTGACGCCAAGCGGCAAGAAGGCCACGGCCACGGTGGTGGCAAACGACAGCAGCAGCACCACGATCAGCACGTTGCAGCCGCGGGCCTGCATCACCCTGGCCAGCGGATGGTCGGGCGTGGCGCTCATGGCCGCGGCCTGCGCCCGTATCGCTGCCCGTAAATCGGCCGCGCAGGCCGCGCAACGACCCTGCGGGGGATATTCCGTATGGCTGTGGCCACACGACGGGCAAACCAGCGGGTTGGAAGGATTGATCATCGACAGTGACCGTCTACGGCTGATTCATTGCTGGTGCCGCGCCACCATAGATGCGTACAAGACGGGCCATTTCGCGTGTTTCCACCGTGGAGATAAAGGGTTCGATATCGCCTGCCCGCCGTAGGGCTTTGTAACCACGGATCAGAAAATCAAGCGTCGGCGTCCAGCCGAGCCGGCTGGCCGGCAGCCGCAGGGCGTTGAGCTGCCAATCGATCAATGGCAGACGACCCAGCTCGCTGACGGCACGCAGAGTCGCCCCTGTTCGTTCGATTTGTTCGACACGTGCCTGGAAGTTATCACACACGCGATACGCCCATTCGTAGCCCTCGAGCGTCAGGTGATGCGCTTTGCCGTGCAGGATCAATACGTCGAGCAAATAATCGTCCAGCACTTCGGTCAGCTCAACCAGCTCGATCGCTTCACGCATCAGCTCCAGCGGGCGTGGTCCCACAATCGTTACCAGTTTGCTGTACAGCTGGCGAAAGCGCGCATCACGCTCGTGGAATTCCTGGGGACCGTAGATATCCTCGAAGAAGAACTCAGCCAATGCACCATAGCGCCCGTCTCGTGCCAGATCCTGATGCGTGTGCCGCAGGCGTTGGCTTTGTAACGTCTGCAGCCGGATGCGCAAGCGCCGCCGGTCTTCGTCTGCCAGCTGCACCGCCTCGCGCGTCGGTTCGTAACGAACGTGCATCCAATCAGGCATGGTCGTCGGTGCAAGATGCCGTATTCAGCGAGCGGTTGGGGCGACGCCTGGCCGGTGTAACCCAGTCACGGTCTTACTGGCCGGGACCCGCAGACACGATCAGGCTCTCGTCACGATATTTGCGCCCCTCGTCGATGAGCATCACCGGAATGCCGTCGCGAATGGGGTAGCGATAGCCATTACGTGGGTTGACCAGCCACTTTCCATCGGGGCTAAGGGTCAACGGGCCTTTGTCCAGCGGGCAAACCAGGATCTTCAACAGATCGGGGCTGACCTCGCCACCCAGCTGTGACTCGTCGATCTCCTGCGATGTCCAGTCGCCGGGTCCACGCGCCGGGCTGAGCTCAACTGTCTGTTCCTGGCTCATCAGCTTGCGCAGCACGATGAACGCCACGATGGCTCCCAGCACCAGAGGGAGCAGCCAGGCAAGCACTTTCTTCATGGTGTATCGTCTCCATTGTAGATTCAGGATCAATCACAGCCTGCACCGGGGACATGTCCCCGGTGCAGGCTGCATCTTACGCCGAAGTTGTGAACTTGGCAAATCTGCGTGCGACACGGATCGCTGCGTCACTGATTTGGCGTCGGCGTTGTGCTGGCTTTATAATCGTCGGCATGCCAAAAACACGCGAGACTG
>JAYRNS010000634.1:0-14463 GCA_041912075.1 Anaerolineae bacterium | reverse complement strand
CGGCTTCGTCGACGGTGACTTCCTGGGCAATGACAACCGGCAAGGGTTCTTCTTCGGCCACAACCAATTCTCCGGCCGGTACCGCAGGTGCAGCCTCAGTTTGCGCAGCTGGTTCAGGTGACGGTACAGGTTTCTTCTTGCGTGGTGGGCGCGCCGCCTTTGCCGCCGGTTCCGCCACGGTTACGACGGCTGGACCACGCACGAGTTGGGCAGTCATCGCCTCCAAAGCGCTGTGGGGTCGTGGGATGACGTGTGTACTCACGACCTGACCAACGCCCATACCCACCTGGGCACCCGCGAGCACCGCGGCCTGCACGGCACCTACGTCGCCGCGCAGTTTGATGGTGACCAGACCGCCGGTGGCCAGGTCGTACCCCAACAACTGCACATTGGCGGCCTTGCTGGCCGCGTCCGCCGCGGCAATGGCGGTTGGCAACCCGATGGTTTCGATCATACCCAGCGCTTGAAACGTCATATGGCACCTCTTTCTTGAGAGCCTATTCGAATAGCCAGATCGAGGCTTCAGGAAACCCTGTCGCCCTGGCTATTCGAATAGGCTCGTAGCACTCGCACGATGGCACGTACGGCTGCCCGGATCTCTGCGGGTGACAGCGGTTCACCGGAATGGTCGGTCGGCTCTGTGTGCCGGACCGGCGGCTCAGCCACGGCCGGTTCGGCCAGGGGATCGACGAAACGCAGCGGCAGCCGGATCACCAGGCGGGCGGCGTTCGAACCCGCCAGGCGGTACACGGGCTGCACCTGGCCGGTAACCGCCAGCCGCAGCACCGGCTGCCCGGCTGGCATGTGAACCTCGTGGATCGCGACCTGGTCAGGCCCGATCCCGATGCCCACGCCAAAGCGCGAGCTTTGGGCCGCCGCGTAGGCCAGGGCTACCGCCTCGTCGTCGGGCACGTCGACCCACCGGCAGGGTACCCCTTCCTCCTCGGCACCCACTTCGACGTGCTGGAACGCCGCGCCATCCACCCGGCTGGCGACCGCTACGTGAATGGCCGGTCGTTCTTTGTAACCACCGGTGTAGAACCCCTCACGCTGCACCTGGTCCTCCAGGCTGAGGCGATCAGCCACGGGAATGGTTCCTCGACTGGTTGTAATAATTCAGCACCAGACCGGTGGCGACCGCGTTGATCGGCCCTTCGGTGCCGCGAATATTGGCCGTGCCGGCGACGACCCCATAACCGGCCAACTCGTTGACCAGCATGTCCGACAGTTCAAAATCCAGGCCGGACCCGCCCACAATCGCCACAAAACTAATCAGGCGGATGTTGCCGGCCGGCGCAACGCAGCGCAGCACACGCAGCGCATTACGCATAAAGACCTTGTATTTCGCCTCGCGCCGTACGCTGCGGATGCGCTCCACGGTGTGTTCGGTGATAATCGGTAATAGATCGTCCCGGCGCACGAGGGCGACCCGGCCAAACAGCTGGGCATCCAGGGGCTCCTTGAAAAAACGCACCGTGTTGTCTTCGTTGCGAATGTGGAACAGACTCTCTACCTTGGCCAGGGGGTAGTATTTGATCTGCTCGGCGACCTCGAAATCGTCGAGACCCAGCTCGTTTTTGATCAACAACGTCACCATATGACCGGCGCCGGCCAGGTGAATGCTGCGCACCGGCTGGCCCTTCTGCAGGAAAGCGGCATCGGTGGAGCCGGCACCCAGGTCCAGGATCGCCAGCGGAATATCGATCCCCGGTGTGGTGAGGGCCCCCAACATCGCCATGTTGGCTTCGACGCCACCCAGCTCGACACGGACACCCGTATCTGCGGCCAGGGCGGCGGCGACCCGTTCCATCAGGAGACGGTCGGTATTAACCATCGCAGCCAGACCGATCGCATTCTCCATGGCGAATTCTTGGGCAATGCCGCCGGCGACTTTTTGGGGAACCTGGCAGTCGACCGCCAGGATATCGCGGATCTTTATCTCATTGAGCGGTTTGTCGGTGACGTCGCTCATCGTCTGGCGAATGCGGGCAATCATACCGCCAACGTTGGTACCCGGCTCACCCTGCACGTCAGTCAGAGGCGTCACCTCGCCCAACACTTTCATGATGTCATCGGCACCCAGGTCGAGACCCACCGCGGCACTGCGCTGCTCGCCAATCAAAGTCAAGGTACCGGCTGGAATGCGTCGCGTGCGCACCTCACCAAAGGGCGTGCGAATCACGACCGCCGAACGCAGCCCAATCAGCGCCTTGGCGATCGGAATGACGGTGGCCGTCTCTTCCGGTGACAGCGAAAAGACCGTCGCGATCCCATAGGGGTTGCTCATCGAACGCACGGTCTGGCCGTGGGGTGCTACTTCGACCGCCGCCAGCATATCGAGCGGTACGCGGTCGATCAGCGCCACTTCATCGACAAAGGGAATGACCTTGGGTAAGCGGTTGACGATCAACACACCATCGTCGTTCTGCGCGATACCCCCCCGGACGTCGACGCCTGCTTCCAGGGCACGCGTGATGATCTGCGAGGCCACTTCGAAGTCGTAGGCGCGCGGGATCACCACGATCACCGGGTCGCCCGGTCGCACCAGACCCAGGTCGCGGATGTGCGTCGTGCGGCCAACGCCAAGGCCGAGCCCCCCGGGTGAACCCGGGTTGTGCCCGATCATCGTCGATTCGGTGATCAGGGTCTCGGTGATGGTTTCCATGGCGATGTCGCCGATCACGGGGGTAGCCTCGTTGAGCAGGGCCAGGTCGATGTCGCGCAGCGTGATGCCGGCCGCGTGGGTCACCTCTTGGAGGGCGAACCGGATACCGGGGATATTGCCCGGTGTGCCCTTGATGCCCGTGGTGGGCACGCGCGACGAGGCCAGGAAACGCGGGCCACCTGTCTGATGGACGTCGGCCAGGGCTACCTCGGTTGTGGCATTTCCTACGTCAATTCCCGCGATGAGTCGCACGATGGGTCCTTTCCACGTCGAAACCCTTGCGGTTCAAACCGCTGCTACTCAGACAAAGGCCCCCTGCGGGGCCTGGTATGGCCGGTGCCCAGCCCGGCGCAGGCCGGGCTGTGTTTGGGTCGCAGCGGTTTGAACCGCCCGTTGATTCACACGTCGGAAACCGGGCTTCGGGGGCCGTGGCGCGGCCACAAGCCCGGTTTCTCCGGCTGGGTCATCGGCAACCCTGGTTAGCCGGTCTTGAGACGACCGCGGCTCTCATAGACGTGCGCGGCTTCGCGTACGAAGTCGGCGTTGATCTTGGCGCCGTACTTCTGCTCCAGCTCGTCGGCAATGGCCAGCAGTTCGGCCTTCGTCGAACGGTAGGGCCGCAGGGCGTTGTAGATTTGCAGGATGCGCTCGTCGCTGACCTTGGTCAGCTCGGCCGCACGCAGCATGTTGCGGGCCAGCTGCGGGCGACCGGCCTTTTCGGCGATCTGCGACTGCAGCTGCAGCGTCTCGGGCGTAATGCGGATCTCCTCCGCCGTGATGTCACCCTTGACGACGGCATCCAGCGTGATGGCGCTGAGGGGTTTGCCAGTGCCGGCGGTTTTCACCAGCTCCGGGCGTTTCTCGGCCAGGGGAAAATCACGCCGGATATCGAGTTCGACGGCGTACGAGCCGTTGCCCCCCACCTTGGGGGTTCCTTGCCCGCTGAGTTCGTTGAGCACCTCACGGACGATGGCGCTAATCAGTTCTTCTTGGGACACGTTATCATCACCTCCCGGCAAGCACTGCCGCCACGGCAGCGTGGCCTACTTGAATGTCACCTGCAGTTCGACGGTCTTGCCACCCGGCTGTACAAAGCTGGTCTCGCGGATGTGGAAGATCGCCGCAATCGCCTGGTACTTTGGCCGGGCCATCTGGTCGTTCTTTTGGGCCACCGGCTGGGGAGACTCTCCCTTGGCAAATTTGGCCGCATTACGACCGATCGCACGGTAGGTGGGCAGATCCACCACCGGTGCCTGGGGGAAGAGCTCCAGGTTGTTCAACGGTGCCAGGTCTTTCTGATGGATGAGCACCGTGCCGCGTGACTGGATGCCAATGCCGATGCCAGAGCCGCTCAGTTTGGCGGCCTGGTGCCCTACAAAGGCCACGTCTGACGTGTGCGTGACACGCACGACACGTGCCTTGACACCCTCTTCTTCGATGCCGGCCATGAGCTCACGCAGGATGGCGGAGTGTGGGATCTTCGTCAGGGTCTGTTTGCTCAGCTTATCACCAAATGCGGGTGCCAGGCCGATGACCACTTCGTTCGGGGAGGTACCTGGTTTGGCCTCGCCCACTTCCCGCAGCTCCATCTCGACTGCCGGCCCACCGACCGCCACGGCCGCCGGTTGGCCACCCTCCACAGGCATCTGCTTGAGGATTTCCGTCACAATGTTGCGGATCGCCGTTTCCGAAATTTGCATCTGTATCGCTCCCTCGGGCGGTTTGAGCCCGCCACGCCGCATTAGATATCTTCAGGACCCTTGGCCCAGGAGATGTTTTGGATCGCCTGCCATCGCTCAGGGCTCAACCGGTAACCGGTGCCAGGACCCAGGTAGTCGTTCAGGTCGTTGACGGCCGAGATCAGGTGGAACTTGTCGTCCAGGATCGCCGAGGTGTGCAGATAGTCGCCCGAGACACGCAGCCGCAGAATACGCAGCACGTTCTCAGCCACGTCGGTGAAGCCGCGCTTGGCCAACGCCTTGACCACGTCCACACCGGTCACGCCGCGTTTGATCAGGTCCTGCGCCGCCTTGGTGTCCTGCACCTTGTCGCGCGGTGGCATGTCGGCGCTGCCGTGGGCATAAGTGGCCGCTTCCACTTCTTCGTCGGTGACGCGGGGCAGACCCAGCTCTTCGAACACCGCCTGCAAGGCACGCGCGGCCTTGTTGCGGGCCGCAATGATGGCCTCTTCCGACACCGGGACCAGACCACCGTCGACCTTCAGGTCACGCTGCAGGGCGAAGAAGTCGTTGTAGTCGTCGCTGTCGAAGTTAGACCCGGCGAACATGTTGTCGTAGTTGGGCACTGCGCTGTAGCCGGAGAAGATGTAGTCGGTGCCGGGCAGCATCTGCATCAGGGTGCGCGCCGTTCGGCGGAATTCCGAGTGTGAGAACGTCTGGTCATTGCCGGACGCTACTTCCAGGTCCATGCACATCGTGACCAGGTTTTCGCCCAGGACGGCGCGAATACCGGACGGTACGGCCGCCGGCACACCGATACAGCTGATCGAGCCGTTCTGCAGACCCTGCACGCCCGATGCTTTGGTCAGCATGATGCACTTGATTTCCAGGTACAGCATGGACTTGCCTTCGGCGTACGCCATCTGCACCTCGGAACCGGTGCCTGAGGTAAAGCGCATCTTCAGACCGCGTGAGGCGTAGGCCGAGGCCAGGAAGGCCTTCGACCAGGGCGTGTCGTCACCGTCGATGAAGACCGGCTCCGTGCCATAGACCGAAACTGTTTCGGCATACGCCGTGAAGCCGCGCATGCCCAACAGCAGCTCGGTGGCCTCTTCGAGCGCGTTCTGAGTGATGGCACCGCCGCGCCCGCACTGCGAACCGACCTGCAGCGCCAGGGCATTGAACGGTGCATAGCGGGTGACACCGACCGTCGTCTCCAGCTCGGAGAACCCGTAGAGGGCGCCTTCCGACGCATCGGCGGCGATCAGCACCGGGTTGTCCTGCAGATTGGTGACGTGCGCCTGGGTTGAGATGGTCTTGCGGGCACGCATCTTTTGCACGCCCATCATCATTTCTACGACGTTCAGATGGTTCATCACTTCGACGATCTTGGCCGGCGTCAGACCGGAGAAGACCTCGACCACACGCTGGCGCGGCACGTTGATGTCAACGATCATCTTCGCAATGTCGAGCGAATCGATCGCCATCATCTTTTCCGCCACCGTCGTGTTGATGCCGCGATCGGCGATGAACCATTCGATCATATCGAACTGCTCGCGCGGCTTGCCGTCCATTTCGACCACTTTGCCGTTGGCGACCTTGATGCTGGGTTTGGGATCGTTGGGGCTGCCCATGGCGATCATCCCGACTTCAGGCCATTCCTTGACAAAGCCGTCCTGCATGACGGACCGTGCCTCGCGTACCTCAAATCGCTTCTGTCGTCGTGCCATTCTGTAAAGCCTCCTGTCACAGGCTCAGAAAACGCCCGTGGTTCAAATGTACGGCGTGCCCACGGGCGGGCAATCGCCACCGAGTGCCGTCAGCAGTTTCAGGCCCACTTCGCGCGCCGCAATGACGGCCTGGCGCACGGCACCGGCATCACCGCTGAGGAAACTGACCACCTCATTGGTGAAGCTCAACCCGGACTGCGGGCCGGCATAACCGACCAGCTCAACATCGGCGGCCTTGAGGGCCGCATCCACCATCAGAACGCCGATCACCGCCGGTGCGCCAACGGTCAGGCCAAAGGCCTTGCCCATCGGGGCATTGAAGGCCTTGTTGATGGCATAACTGGCGCGGGCGGAATACTGCAGTTCCAGGTGGCCGGCGTCGTTGGCGTACACGTCGCCAAACGTACGCGGCAGGTCCTTGAGAGCCACTTCGATCGCCCGGCGCGCATCCGACACTTCTTCGGCGCCGAAGATGATCAGACAGCCATGACCGGCGCCGCCCTTGGTATCGCGCGGCAGCTCGATTTTTACGACTTCGGTATTGGTGGCCTTGACAGCTTCGTCCGAGGCCAGGATTTGTGGCCCGGCGCCGGTGCGAGCACCAATGATACCGATCGAGCGATACTTCGCATCCAGACCCATGGCCTTGTGCAGCACTGGGTCGACATTGGCAATCACAATCCCGAGGGTGTCGCCGATCGCGGTGCCCACAAACTCCGTAATTCCGGGATTGGAGGATGCGGCGGGGGCACCGTTGCCCGATGCCGTTGTTCCCGCGACCTGCTTCATCACCTCTGCTACCACGCGCTCTACAATATCGTCTTGCATTGATCTAGCCTCCATCTTGAGTCACCGAATTGAGTCACCGATGGACTCACAGTCTCCCCCTCCAGGCTGCCCGGCGACCGGCGGTTGTGGCCGGCCGCTGGCCGGCCTCGTTACCACCGCCGTCGTCTGGTCTGACCTCGTTGGGGACAATCAGGCAGCGTCCGTGCGTCGCTTGGGAAGCAACGTTTCCGTATCGGTATGCGGTCTCGGAATCACATGGACAGACACCACTTCGCCGACGCGCTTGGCTGCCTGCGCGCCAGCGTCGGTAGCCGCCTTGACCGCACCCACATCGCCCCGGACCATCACAGTCACGAGACCCGATCCAACCCGTTCTGAACCGACCAGCACCACGTTGGCTGCTTTGACCATGGCGTCCGCAGCTTCGATGGCACCGACCAGGCCGCGCGTCTCGATCATACCGAGCGCTTCACCGTTGTTACTTGCCATTGTCCTCTCCTGTCTTGGGAACTTTGCCTCCGCAGAGGCCAGCCACAACTACCGCCAGACGAACGGCGGCCTTTGACCGGCGACCAGGGTGACAGTCTATGACCACAGCTGGCCGCCGTCTCGTTAGACTCACCGGTCTGCGCGCAAGCAGCCCAGCCGACCGGCAGCTAACCATTCCGATAGACGAACATCACAAAAAGTATAGCCGGCGGTGGCAGCCGCGGCTATGCAGAGACCGGTCAGGGTTGTGGACAGGTTGGTGGATTTAGACGTCGTGATACCCGAAGCGTGAAGGATAGGGCGCTGCGCCGGCCACACGGTATGGATATTTTCCCGAATTGTGGACTATTACGTCCGTGCGGCATCCGCATGATTGCCCGCTTGCCCGATCTATGCTAAACTACGTGCCCGCACCCACGTGCCAACCACACAAACCGCCTGGAGGTCGCCTCGTGACACACCGAACATTCTGGCTGTTGCTGATCTTTGTCGTCCTGACCCTAACCACCCTGGCCCCTGCACCGGCCCTGGCCGGTGACATTCCCAATCCCCTGGCACCGACGTCCGACGCATGGCGCCTGACGGGACGTGAGTCAATGCCGGCGGCCAACCCAGCAACAAACTGGACCTTCAAAGCGCCGATGACCGTGCCGCGCGGCCGCCTGGCCGTCGTGTCCGACGGCAGCCGGATCTTCGCCATCGGTGGCGAAGTGCGCAGCGGCATCGACTACAACCCCACCGACCTGGTCGAAGCGTACGACCCGGCTAACAACACCTGGACGACCATGGCCCCCATGCCCACGGCGGCACGTAACCTGCAGGGTTGTTACATGAACGGCAAGATTTACCTGCCCAACGGCCTGACCGGTTCCTCCAGTGCACCCATCTTCTCACCCACGCTGTGGATCTACACGGTGAGCAGCAACAGCTGGACGACCGGTGCCAACTTCCCAACCACGGCCGTCATTTTCCACGCCGTGGCCTGCGATGCGGCCAACAACAAGGTCTATCTGGCCGGTGGATCGACCGGCACCGGTTCGGGTACCACGATCAGCAATAAGACTTATGTCTACAACGCCACGACCAATGCGTGGACCCAGCTGGCCAACCTGCCCACCAATCGTTACGGCGCCGTCGGCTACTGGCGCAATGGTCTTTTCCTGGTCGCCGGCGGTGATGAAAACAACACGCCGCCCGCTTTCTTCTCGACCCTGGCCTACAACCCCACCACCAACACCTGGAGCACTTTCGCCAACTTGGTGACCGACCGTAACCTGGCTGCCGGCACCATGCTCGACGGCGACGCCGCGATCATCGTCGGCGGTGGCTTCTCATCGGCGGGAACGCTGATCGGTTCCACCGAAACCTATGCCGGGAGCGGCCCGTGGACGACCGGTGACCCGCTCAACCAGGCCCGGCGTTTACTGGGCGCAGCCACGGCGGGCGGTATGGTCTGTGCTATCGGTGGCTTCAATGCCTACAACGGCGGTACGGACTGCGATCCCGACTCAGGCTTGTGCAGCGCCAACGAGTGTTTGCAGCTGGGACCGACGTTCAACCTCCAGGTCGCACCGCCCAGCGGCAGCCTGTGCGGGCCGGGCAGTGTACCCTATACGGTATCGGTGGTCTCTTCCGGCGGCTACAGCGGTAACGTCACGCTGAGTGCGCTCGGCCTGCCCCTTGGGGCGACCGTGCAGTTCGATCCCAACCCGGTCAATGCGCCTGGCACGTCGACGATGACGATCACGACGGGTGCCAACACGCCGCTGGGTGACTATACCGTCACGATTCAGGGTACCGACGGCACCACCACGCGCTCCGCCACGGTGCAGCTGACGGTCAACGCCTTCGCCGCCGTACCCACTTTGCTGTCACCGGCGAACAACGCCAGCAACGTTTCGCTGACACCGCAGCTGACCTGGTTGGCAGCCGCCAATGCCACGTCTTACCATGTCCAGGTGGCCGAAGACCGCTACTTTACGACGATCGTTGCGGCCGCGGGGAGCGTGTCCGGCACGAGCTGGTCGGTCACACCGCCCTTGCGCATCGACCGCACCTACCACTGGCGCGTACGCGGCGCCAACACCTGCGGCACCAGCGATTGGTCGCAGCCGTATGCCTTCACCACCCAAACCACCGCACCGGTGTGCACATTGCTGGTCGATGACGATGATAACGACCCTAACTTGCAGGCTGACTATACGGCAGCCTTGAATGCGCTCGGTATCCCGTACACCGTCTTCGATGTGGGTGGTGGCACCGGCAACGGCCCCACCGTGAGCGCCATGCAGCCTTATTCCAACGTGATCTGGTTTGCCGGTGACAAACTGGGCAGCAACGGCCCGAATGCAGTGGACGAGGGCAACCTGACCTCGTACCTGAACGGCGGTGGGCGGCTGATGCTCAGCGCCCAGGATTACATGAAAGACCGCAGTGCATCGACCCTGTTCGATTCAAGTTACCTGGGCGTGGCCACCTACCAGGAGGTACCCAATACGCAGCTCACCGGTGTGGCGGGTAACCCGATTGGTGGCAATATCGGGCATGTCGTGCTGGGTTCGCTCCCCAACTTCCAGAACCTGTCCGATGCCCTGGGTGTGGTGGGTGCGTCGACCGCGTTCGTCAATGGGGTGAACCAGGCCACGATCGTCAACTACGCCTCCGGCAACTTCAAGACCGCGTTCTTCAGCACGGAATGGGCACGCATCGCCGCCGGTAATGCCGGCGCGGCGCAGCAAACCTTGAGCAATGTCGTCACCTGGTTCGGGGGTTGTCCGAGTGCCATACCCTGCTCACCGCCGGATGTGAACTGCTCCGGTGCGGTCGACGTCGTCGACATCACACTGACCGCGCAGGCCTGGAACGATTACCAGCAGACCGGTCTCTACGAGGCCGACTACGACGTCAACAACGATGGTGTGATCAACATCGTCGATGTGGCGCTGGTTGCGGCGGCGTGTGGGCAGTAGAGATTACGAAGTACGGAGTAGGGAGTAAGGAGTGGGGTTTGGTGGTTGCGGGTGTGAGGTAGGCAAGATGACGGTGGCGCGGTCGGTGCTGGCGGTGTTGGGCGAGGTGTTGCTGGTCATCTTGTTGGTGGGTTGTGGTACGGTGGCGCCTGGCGAGGTGTCGGTGACGCCCACCGTGCAGGCGTCGGGCGCGACGTCAGGCCCACAGAAAACGGCGACAGCAGCGCCAACGGGCGAGCATGGGCGTGCCGCGCCTACCGTGACGCCAGCCGGCATCGACCTCACGACACCGCTCAACGAAGCAGACTGCCCCGTGACAGGCCTGGAGGAATTCCAGGCCTGTGATGGGGCAGTCTGCATTCGGGCGGCGAGCATGGAGACGGTTGTCAACGAGCGGCACAAGATTCTGTGGCTGCCGCAGAATGGGTTTCGGGGCAAACTGACGGTGCAGGCTGAACGCTACGGCGGCGGGAAGACGCTGCGGCAGGTGTTGGAGGATACGCCGTCACCACCGGAACCGGATTATCCGTCCGTGTGGCAGTTCCCCACCGCCGGCTGCTGGCGGCTGACCGCAATGGCGGGCAAGGACAGCGGCAGTGTGGCGGTGTGGGTCAGGTAAACGAACGATGGAGGAATTCGTGCAGCAGACCGTGAAAATGGTGCACGCCGTTTTCACGTTTGACACAGTAGCGCCCCGCGGTGTAAACCCCGCTTTGCAGGTTGCGCCATACGTCTTCGCAGATTTCGATGTCTTCGAGCTGAATCTCGTCGCTGAATGCCATCGAGTCGTGCAGTGTGTTCCAGGTGTCGGGCGTGCCGGGGTCGGCAAAGTACCACTCGAAGATGGTCAGCGTGCGATCGTGGCTCAGCGGGACGATGACATTGATCTGCAGCATGCCCAGGTAGATGTTGAGCATGAAGTTGGGGAAAATCCAGTAGTAGTAGGCCTGGTCGTCACCCTGCAGGGCGGTGTAGTGGCGGCCGGCGGTGTCTTCCCCTTTGACCGGCCGAATCGGGGCATACTGCGATGAGTAGTAACGGAAGGTGTCGACGCGGTAGTTTGCGTAATCCAGCTCGCGGTAGAGTCCGGGATGCGCCACGGGCACGTGATAGCCTTCCAGGTAATTATCGATGTAAACCTTCCAGTTGGCATGGACGGTGTAGTCGCGCCGCTCGACCCGGCGCATGGTGTCGAACTCGAAGCGTGCGGTCTCACGTGGAATCTCTCCCAGGGTTTCCAACAACGACGGGGCCGCTGCGTCCATGTTGACGAACGCAAACGGCCCCCAGGTTTCCACACGTATGGGCAGCAGCCCGTAATCTTCCCGGTCGAAATCGGCCACACCTTCGAATTCGGGCGTGGTGCGCAGACCGCCATCCAAACCGTACAGCCAGCCGTGATACGCGCACTGCAGGGTCTTGCGGTTGCCCGCCCCTTTGGCGACGCGGCCAGCACGGTGACGGCAGACGTTGTAAAAGGCGCGCAGCGTGCCCTGCTGGTCGCGGGTCAGCACGATCGGGATGCCGACGATCTCCGTGGCCACGTAGTTGCCCGGAAAACGCAAAACATCCAGCGGTGCGGCGTACTGCCAGGTGCAGCGAAAAATCTTGTCTTTCTCTACAACCAGCATCGCCGGATCGGTATACCAACTGGCCGGGGGCGTCGAGGCCCGCGCGAGGTCCGGTTGGAAAACAAACGCATCGACGGTCATGACGTCGCCTGGCACCTACGCCTTGTCGCTGCCCGATCGTTCCCAATGGCCAATTTCGACGAAATTGCTGTACGAGGTACGCAGACCAAAATTGTCGATGTTGACGTCCAGGTCACTAAAGCGCTCGGGGGCTTCGCCTGTTACGTCCTTGAGCAACTGCTGGCGGGCGACCCGGCCCGAACGTGTCCGCACTTCACCCAGGCGTTTGAAGGCTTCCGTAACCATGAACTGCTCGAAATCATCGACACGCACTTCGGGCAAGAGCGTAATCCGGTGCGTCACAATGACGGGTGGTTTGACCACCGAGTCGTCCCACTCCACCACGTAGATGTAACGGTGTGACTTACCTTCGGTCATGCCAGGATTCTCCTTTTCGTCTGCTGCGCTGGAAGCTTCGCTACACCTTTTATTGTACCACCAAGCTGTTCGTGAGGCCAATGGCCTCATGTTTTCCAGCAGAAACTCGACAGCGAGGAGTGCCGCACGCCCTAGTTCCAGCGCCAAAGAAGGCCGGCACCTCGACTGTCCGTCGGCGTTGGAACATAGTGCGGCACGACGAGGGGAGTTTCTTAGTAGGCGTAAAGGCGCCAAGACCATCAGGCCGGCGTTATGACCCCACCTGCACCAGGATCAGTTCGATGCCGGACGTAGGGCTGCCTCCAGTGATGACGGGTGTGATCGTATCGGTCGTGAACCGTAGTTTCCCTTCAGCGTCACGAATCGTGGCGCGCACGCTGTAGCGGTGATTGTCCTGGATTTTGGACGGATCATAAGGAACGGCAAATGCCACGGGCACCGACTTGCCATCCATCGAAAATTCCTGCTCGCCGATGACTTCGGCCGGTGCGCCGGCCCGCGAAACGTCCTGAATCTGCACGTTGGCCACCGAACCTGGCGGCAGGGCGATGCGCTGCAGGTAGGTCAGCGTGCCTGTGACGCTGGCCGTTTGGTTGGTGCTGGTGTCGCCTCCGGCAACCGGCACGACCACAATTTCCACATCCGCCGTGGGGCTGTCTCGGGTGATGACCGGAATCATCGTGTCGGAGATAAACAGCAGCTTCCCGCCGGCATCGGTGATGCGCGCGGCGACGCTGTACGTGTTGCGGGGATCAATGGCCGCCGGATCGTAGGCGATTACATAGGGCACCGGCACCGATTTGCCGTCCATGGCGATTTGCTGCTCGCCCAAGATCGTGGCCGGCGCATCGGCCAACGAGACGTCCTGCAGCTGCACAGTGGTCACCGCGCCGGGCGGCAGCACACTGCGCTGCCGATAGGTGACCGTGCCGCTGACCGTGGTGGTCACCGGGGTTGGGCCCGTCATCTCGGTTGCCGGCACGCACGCGCCAAGGGTCAGCACGGCAATACACGTGAGGGCGGCCGTTGAGATGATGTGCATGCGCAAAGGCATAACATGGTTCCTTTCATTTCTGGCACAAAGAACTCCCGTCTCTCCAACCAGTGGAAGGGGAGACGGGAGCTAACGTTTCTCGAGGGTTACTGGTTGAGGGTTTCGCCCTACTTCTTCGGGCACACCACGGCGCCGTACTGGTCGAACGCCGTCTGCACACTCTGAATGGCCTGCTTGACCGAACCGGCCGCGACCGAGAGCGTAGCGTCATCTGGGATCGAGCGCAGGGTCTGGCTGAGCGTCTTATAGGCGGCGTCAACCTGGTCGATTTGGGCCTCTTTGTAGTTTGCGCCGGCCTCCATGACTTTGCCCCACGCTTCGTCGGCCGTATCGGTCAGTTTCTGCAGGTCGGCCACCTTGGCTTCGGCAGGCATGTCACCCAGGCCCTTGAGCGAGTCCTGGAACGTCGTCAGGGCGCCGCAGAAGTTGGTCTGCGCTTCTGACATACCGGATTGGCCGCAGCCGGTGAGCAGAAGGGCGGCGATGGCCAGTAAGACAATGACACGTTTCACGATTCGGTCTCCTCCTCTTGGGATATCGCCTTGCGGGAAGACACACGCAAGGAGCGCATTGTAGCATCAAACGACGATATTGACCAGCCTGCCCGGTGCATAGATGATTTTGCGCACCGTCTTACCTTCCAGCCACTTCTGCACCCGCTCACTGCCCAGCGCGGCCGCGGTGGCCGCCGCCTCGCTGATGTCAACGGGTACCTCGATACGTTCGCGTACTTTGCCATTGATCTGCACCACCAGGGTAATGACGTCTTCGCGGGCGATCTCGGGATCCCACTGCGGCCACGCCTGCTGGTGAATGCTGTACGCGCCACCGGTCCGCTCCCACAGCTCTTCGGCCAGGTGCGGCATCACCGGTGCCAGCAGCAGCAGCAGGGTACGCACGGCTTCATGCCAGGCCTCACTGCCGTAGACGGCCGTTTCGCGCGCCTTGATCAGGGTGTTGTTGAACTCCATCAGCGCCGCCAGCATCGTGTTGAAGCGAAATGCGCGGATGTTGCTCGT
>JAYRNS010000633.1:0-2507 GCA_041912075.1 Anaerolineae bacterium | reverse complement strand
GGGGATCGTTTGTCGCGCGCTGAATTCGAGCGGCGCTACCAGGCGCATCCTGAGATCAACAAGGCCGAGCTTATCGAAGGAGTGGTCCATATGCCTACACCCGTGCACTTTGTCCAGCACAGCCAGCCGCACGTAGATATTATTGGATCGCTTGCGCTGTATCGTGCAGCCACACCCGGCGTCGTGGGCGGTGACAACGCCACGGTACGGTTGGATTACGAGAACGTCGTACAGCCCGATGCGCTCCTGCGGCTGGAACCGGCGTTGGGTGGCCGCTCGCGTGTGACCGAGGATGACTACCTGGCAGGTCCGCCGGAGCTGGTGGTGGAGATTGCGGCCAGCAGCGCGTCCTACGATCTGCACGACAAGCGTCGTGTCTATGCGCGCAACGGTGTCCAGGAATACCTGGTGGCGCAGGCCTACGAACAGCGCGTCGACTGGTTTGCACTGCGCGAGGGTGTCTACGAGACGCTGCAGCCGGACAGCGAGGGTGTGCTGCGCAGTGAGGTCTTTCCCAGTCTGTGGCTGCCGGCGGATGCCCTGTGGGCCGGCGATCTTGCCGCTATGCTGGCAGTGCTGCAGCGTGGGCTCGCATCACCCGAACATGCTGCGTTTGTGGTGGGTCTCACACCCAAAGCAGGATAAGAACCGATTACGGTCGATCAAAGGTGCAAACATGGCTGTACAAAACGTGACCATTCGATTGTCCGAGAACCTCTACGATCAGGTCAAACAACGTGCCACCCGGATGCGGCGATCGGTCGAAGAAGAGGTCGTGGCGGTAGTTGAAGATGCTTTGCCGGTGCTTGACACGCTGCCCGTGGATGTCGTTGATGAGATGGAACAAATGGCATACCTGACCGATCAGGAACTGTGGCGCGCGGCTCGCGCGACCATGACCTCGGTCGAGAACGAGCGGATGCAAGGGCTTCTGCTCAAACGGCAGAGTGAGGAACTTTCTCCAGAAGAAGAAGCCGAAGCCGAACAACTTGCGCAGCGCCAGGAGCGTGTTATGCTGTTGCGGGCGCGCGCAGCCATGTTGCTCAAAACACGTAACCAGGATGTGTCGGCATTGATTGAGCCTCAATGACACAAGTCTCCATTTCCCTCGCATTGCGCAAGGCGGTTGCCAGTCACTTCGACCGTTCGCATTTTCAATCCACGTCAGCAGAATTGGCTCGATCACTTCACCTGGCAAGAAGACGGACAGTTGGTTGTCGGTTTGACTCCAACCGGTCGGGCAACGGTCACTGCGTTACGGCTGAATCGTGTCGCACTTGTGAATGCCAGACGTTTATGGATTCAGGCGGGATGGCATCCACCACAAGCGTAATGGGATTCGGTTTGAGGTCTTTGGATCGGCGGAGCGAACCAGGAATAGCTTCTCGATGACTCAAAATCACCGACTATCAACGATCTTCCAAATCGCGCGCACGATGGCGCGTGAACGTGACCTGGCGGTGATGCTGCCGCAGTTCCTGGCCGGGCTGATCGATACCCTGCCGGCGGCCGATGCCGGCGTGCTCCTGCTCTACGATCCCACCATCCACCGCCTCAAGACCGCGGCGGCGCAGGGTTACGACGAGCTCATCATGCAGCAGCTGCATTTGGCGGTGGGTGAATCGCTCAGCGGCAAAGCCTTCCAAACCGGCCAAACCCAGCTCTTCACCACGTCGGCTGACACCGCCCGCGCCATGGCTGATATGACGCCGCAGAATCGCGCTCTCTTCCGCGCGGCCACGATTGGTGTGCAGCACCCCCTCAGCGCGGTCTGCGTGCCGCTCAAGGCCGGCCACGAGACGATCGGTGTGCTGGTGCTGGAAAACCTGCGCCAGGCGGGTACCTTCGAGGCCGACGACCTCCCCTTCCTGGAAGCGGTCGCCGAGCTCATCACCCTGTCGATCGAAAACATGCGCCTCACGCAGGCACTGCAGGCGACCCACGCCCTCAAAGAGGCCAACCGCCTCAAGGATGAGCTGATCTCGACCCTGGCGCATGAGATGCGTACGCCGCTGACGTCGATCAAGGGCTATGCAACGGCTCTCTTGATGCCGGACGTGACGTTTAGCACCAATACGCAGCACGAATTCTTACAGATCATCGACGAAGAGTGCGACGTGCTGCAAAATCTGATCCACGACCTGCTCGAATCGTCGATGATCGATGCCGGCCTGCTCAAGCTCGAACCGCAGCCGGTGCCGCTGCCGCGCCTGGCACGCGAGGTGATCGCCGAGCGCGGCCATCAGGCGAAAAGCCACCAGTTCGTCATCGATTTTCCCGCCGACTTCCCAATCATCGACGCTGACCCGCAGCGTATCGCCCAGGTGCTGCGCAACCTGATCGACAACGCCATCAAGTACTCGCCGGACGGCGGGCTGATCGTCGTGCGCGGCGAAACCCGTCCCTACGAGGTGATCGTCAGCGTCTCGGATCAGGGGGTGGGCATTGCTCCCGAACACCTCAACCGGCTGTTCGAGAAGTACTTCCGCATCGAATCGGGGCTGGTG
>JAYRNS010000632.1:0-4299 GCA_041912075.1 Anaerolineae bacterium | reverse complement strand
ATTCTTTTCTTCGACCGCCAACGTCCCGCTGACCTGGCCGTTACCTGCTGAGCCAGCCCATGCCAACCCCCCAGCCACCAACGCCAGCCCCAGAACCCCGATCAACACCCATCTACGCATACCGTACTCCCTACTTCCTACTCCGTACTCCCTATTCCCCACGCAGCGCAGCCGCCGGTGCCGACTGTGCCTGACGCCAGGCCGGGTAAAGACCAGCCAGCAAGGCTGCGATCAGGGCCACGGCGAAGGCTTGTATGAAGGCGCGTGGGTCGGCCTGCAACAGCAGGGTCCAGCCAAACGAGCGCAGGTTGATGACGTAGATCAGGATGACCGCCAGCAGCAGGCCGGTCGGAACCGCCAGGAGGCCGGCGGTCGAACCCATCAAACCGGTTTCGAGCAGGGTCAAGCCCCAGACCTGGCGCCGCGTCAGTCCGGTGGCACGCAGAATACCCAGCTCGCGCGTACGCTCCATTTGCAGTGACAGCAGCGCACTGAGCACGCCGATGAAGGCCACTACCGTGGCCAACAGCTGCAGCGCAACCGTGATGGCAAAGGCGCGGTCGAAGACGAGCAGGGCGGCATCACGCAGCCCGGTATTGGAGCGGATGAGCAGATCGGCACGCGCACCAAACTGGCGCTGCAAATCCTGCACCAGGCGGTCGGCATCCTGACCGGGTGCCAGAAACAGCCCAATCGAGCTCACGCCGTCATCATCCCAGGCTGCACGGTAAATGGCATTGTCCATGATCACGTTGCCGGCACCGGCCGTATAATCGTAATAGACACCCGCAACGGGGAATTCGCGCACACCCCGGTCGGTCTGCAGGCGCAGCACATAACCGCGGCCCTGCTGCGGGATGTTGCGCAGGTTGACGAACGGCTCGGACAGGATCACCGACCCACTGCGGATCGCCTGCCACAGCGCATCAGGATTGTCATTGACCGACCACAGGAAACGGCGCCGTCCTTCGGAGACATCACCGGTTGCGGCGGTCACGTTGACCGGACCGAGGTCGGGTGACGTGACGTTGGCATTGCGCGCCATTGCGACGCGTTGAACGCCTGGAACTTGCGCGAGTGCGGCGGCCAGACCGGAGGGCAGGGTCGCTGTGGATTGGGTGGCGGTCAGATTGGGCGGCGAGACGAAGATGTCGGCCTGCAGCGTGCTCTGCAGCCAGTCCTGCACGGTGCTGCGAAAACTGCCGATCATCAGGCTGACGCCGATGATGACTGAGATCGCAACCATGAGCGCAGCGATGGCCAGCGACGTCCGGCTCAGCTCACGACTGACGGTGCGCGGCCCCAGGCGGCCCAACAGTCCCAACAACCGGCCCGCGGCCGGCGTCAGGATGGTCATCAGGGCGAGGGTGAAGCCCGGTGTGACCAGGGCAAAGGCCAGCACCAGTGCAAACAGGCTGGCAAAACTGACGACCAGCGACTTCGTCGGCAGCCAGAGCAAGGATAGGGCCAGCACACCCACCAAGATCCCCGCCGCGGTCAGCCAGGGCACGCTGCGCCGTACTTTGCTTTCGATGGTCGAGCGCCGCAGCGCACCCACGGGTGGCACACTCGTGGCCTCCAGCGCCGGCAGCGCCGCGGCCAATAGTGCCGCGGCCATACCAGTGACGAAACCCTTCAGCAGCGAGACCGCTGGCACATCGACACTGCGCACGGTGACGACAAAAAAGAGGTCATTGATGGTTTGTGTCACCGTGCCCACGGCGGCGCGACCCAGGACGATACCCAAACCCAGACCGAGCAGTGTGCCCACGAAACCCAACACCCCTGCTTCACCCAACACGACGAGGAAGATCTCACGCCGCGTAACCCCCAGAGCACGCAGGGTACCCAGCACCGGCCGGCGCTGCACCACTGAAAATGAGACGGTGTTGTAGATCAAAAACATGCCCACGACGAGGGCCAGCAAACTGAGCGCAGCCAGGTTCAGCTCGAATGCCGCCGACATCTGTTGCACGGTGTTGGAGCGGGTCGAGGGGGCTTCGATCGTGGCACCGGGTGGCAAGATGGCGCTGATTTGCGCCAGCAGCGCCCGCCCGCGGTCCGACGCTGCATCTGGCACGATCAAGTCGATGTGGCTGAGGCGGCCGGTCATGCCCAGCAGCTCCTGCGCGGTGGCGATATCGGCCAGCACAATACCTTCCAGGGCCCGCCGGCTGATGTCATCCGACGCACGCACCAGCCCGACGATTTCGACGGGTGACCGCATGGCGCCGATTTGCAGGTCGATCGTATCGCCGACCGCCAGGCGGTAACGCTGCGCCACCGATTCGGCCAGGATCACCGTGTTGGGGCGGGCCAGAAGATCGGTGACGCTGTCGACGGTTAGCTGGTTTTCGCCGGTGGCCAGATAGCTGCGGAACGGTGCTTCGACAAACGGATCGACGCCAAGTAGGCGCAGGGGCTGGTTGTCCAACGCCGGTATTTTGACATAATCGCTCACCACGGGTGCGCTGTCGGCGATGCCCAGGTCGGCACGGATCGTGCGGTAGAGGGACTCGTCCAGCCCGCGCGGGCCGCCGACGATCTGGTGGGTAGCTTTGCCGGCGATCGTGTCGGTCGACAGCTGGAAGGCCCGGCTGGCGCTGCCGTTGGCCAGGTCGATCGCAACCATCATGGCGACGCCGAGGGCTACACCGATGACAAAGAGAAAACTCTGCCATTTGCGGCGCCAGACGTGGCGGACGCTGACACGCAGCAGGGAGCGGTTCATTGTGTGGCTCGCTTCAGGTCAGGGGTTTCCAGCAGGGTGCCGTGTGTGATACGCAGCACGCGATCGGCCTGGCTGGCCACTTCCAGCGAGTGCGTGGCCATGACCAGCGTTTTGCCGGCCTGGCGGGTGAGCTCAAGCAGCAGCGCCAGCACCTGGCGGCCGGTCTCCTCGTCGAGGTTGCCGGTCGGCTCGTCGGCCAGGATCAGCGCCGGGTCGGCGGCCAGGGCGCGGGCGATGGCCACGCGCTGCTGTTCGCCCCCGGAAAGGCGGTCGGGGTAGGCCTGCTGGCGGTCGGCCAGACCGACACGCTGCATGAGCTCGTGCACGCGGTCCTGGGCGGCACGTCCCGGCGTGCCCACCAGCTCCAGCGGCAGCAGCACGTTCTCTTTGACTGTCAGGGTGGGGATCAGGTTGAAGAACTGAAAGACAAACCCGATGTGATGGCGGCGGAAGAGCGTGCGCTCCCGTTCGGGCAGGCGGGTCAACGGCTGGCCGGCGATCCAGATCGTGCCGGCGGACACGTCGTCGATGCCGCTGATCAGGTTGAGCAGCGTGCTCTTACCGGAGCCACTTTTGCCCAGCAGGGCGGTGAACTGGCCGGTGTAGAAATCGAAGCTGACGTCGTGCAGGATCGTATGCTGTTCGCCGGCCTCGGTGTAGGTTTTGCTGACGTTCTCCAGGCGTACCACCACCGCGGGTGGGGCATCCACCGCAGCGGGCTGAAAACCGTTGCTGCCTGGTTGGGCCATCACAAGCGGTTGTAACGTCATGGTCTGTCTCCCAGCGGCTCACCGGCGCGGCGGCCGCATTCGCGTCGTCATTGTGAAGCGTTCGACGAAAGGGGGTGGGGTGTGGTCACTAGGGTTTGAAGTTTGCACCGATCCCTGATACAATTGTGCGCGACCGCTTCTGGGCGTCATCCCCATTTCCTCCAAGCTGCTCATAAGGCCAGCGGCCTCATGTTTTCTACAAGAAACTCGGCAGCGAGGAGTGCCTCACGCCCACGTGCGGCACGGGACTCCTCAGTCGGGGAGAGTTTCTTATCAGCACAGAAAGGATAGGTACGACATGTTGAACCTGAATTCTATCATGATCGGAACGACACAACCCCAGGTGCTCGCAGCGTTCTACGAACAGGTCATCGGCAAGCCGGCTGATATGGTCGATCAGACGTACGGTTTCTATGGCTGGCAGGTGGGCAGCGGCTTTTTTACCGTTTTGGAGCATTCCGAAATGGGTGGCAGCACCAAAGACCCGGGGCGGATCATGCTCAATTTCGAGACGCCACAGGTCCAGGAGGAGTTCGAGCGCATCAAAGCAGCCGGTGCCGTCGTCGTCAAAGAACCCTACGAAATGGAAGGTGGGTGGATCGCGACCCTGGCTGACCCGGATGGTAACTACTTCCAGCTCGTGACGCCGATGGGTTGAGCGCTGTATCCGTGAGGGCCACGTTCACCACCACCGTTGTGAAGGATGATTCGTCGAGCGCCACTGGGCTGCCAGTGCCGGCCGAAGCGGTGACCGCGATGGGCAAAGGCAAAAAACCTCCCGTGCGGGTGAGTTTGAAT
>JAYRNS010000631.1:0-8052 GCA_041912075.1 Anaerolineae bacterium | reverse complement strand
TTACTGTACCGGTATCACCACGGTCGACCCGATCGAACACGGGCTGCTCTTCGAGCGCTTTCTCAACCCCGCGCGCGCCAACCCACCTGACAACGATCTCGATTTTTGCAGCCGGCGGCGCGACGAGGTGCTGCGCTACGTGCGCGAGACCTACGGTGCGGACCACGTGGCGCTCATCGGTACGATCAGCACGCTGCAGCTGCAGTCGGCGGTGCGCGAGACGGGCAAGGCTTACGGGCTGCCGGCCGCGCAGATCGACCACCTGGTCAGCCAGCTGCCGCACCGCTGGCACCCCGACCCGCGCCGCCGTGACCGGCGCACGATGGACGACGTGTTGGCCACGATCGACGATCCCCTGGCGCGCGACACCGTGCGCATGGCGTATGCCCTGGTGGGCCAGCCCGATCACCTGAGTGTCCACCCCGGCGGGGTCGTGATCACGCCGGGGCCGCTGACCGACGTGCTGCCGGTGCAGTGGGCGCCCAAAGGTTTTTTGATCACCCAGTACGAACACGCCGATGTCGAGACCCTCGGTCTGGCGAAGATGGACCTGCTGGGGATTCGCGCCCTCACCGTGCTGGCCGACACCGCCGACGCGGTGCGCCAGGGTTCCGATCCGGTCTTTCGCCTGGCCACGATTCCGCTGGACGACCCGGCCACCGGCGAGCTGATCGCGCGCGGCGAAACGATTGGGGTCTTCCAGTGCGAATCCGATGGTGCCCAGCGTACGCTGCGTAAGCTGTGTGCGCGGACGGTGCGCGATCTGGCGGTGGCCAACGCCTTTTTCAAGCCCGGTCCGGCGATGGGCGGCATGGCCAACGCGTTCGTGCGGCGCTACCGCGGCGAAGAACCGGTGACTTACCTCCATCCGGCACTGGAACCGATCCTGGGTCCGACGATGGGGGTGTTGATCTTCCAGGAGCAGGTGCTGCGGCTGGCGCACGAAATTGCCGGGCTGAGCTGGGCACAGGCCGACCAGCTGCGGCGCGGGATGAGCCACTTTGGTGCGCACGAGATGGCCGCGCTGCGTGACGAATTCGTGACCGGCTGCCAGCGCCCGCCGCCGGCCGGCCCAGGCTTCTCACCGGCTCAGGCCAATATACTCTGGGAGCAGGTCATGCCCTTTGCCGGATATGGCTTCAACCAGGGGCACGCCACGGCCTACGCCGACGTCAGTTACCGCTCGGCGTACCTCAAGACGCACCACCCGGCGGAGTTTCTCTGTGCGCGTCTGGCCGATTACGG
Source organism: Anaerolineae bacterium (assembly GCA_041912075.1). Classification (GTDB taxonomy): domain Bacteria; phylum Chloroflexota; class Anaerolineae; order SSC4; family Amarolineaceae; genus SSC4. The sequence continues at coordinate 6,807 of JAYRNS010000631.1, read as the reverse complement.
CGGTTTTCACCATCCCGCGATCTACATGGCCGAGGCGGTGCGGCTGGGCCTGGATGTGCGCCCGCCGCACGTCAATCACAGCGCCGCGGCGTTCAACCTGGTCGATGGACGGATACTGTACATGGGTCTGGGCCAGGTGCGCGACCTGCGGCGGGCCGCAGTGGACGAGCTGCTGGATGAGCGTGCCCGGCGGCCTTTTGCGGGGTTACGTGATCTCGCGCAGCGCGTTGCCTTGCGGCCCAAAGAAATCGATCACCTTATCCGCTGCGGGGCATTGGACGGGCTGGCCGCCAGTCGGGCTGCCCTCCTGGACGAAGCTGCCGAGATCGGGCGGCACAGTGCCGGGCAGTTGGCCTTTGTTTTCGAGCGACCCAAGGTGCCCAGCGAAACGCTGCGCCAACGTTGGGACTGGGAGGAGGAACTGCTGGGCCTGCCCGTGAGCGCGTTTGCCGATCCGCTGGCGCTGGTGCAGGCTCGCCTGCCCGACCACGTCACGCTCAACGAACTGCCCGCCTCCGCGGGCCGGCCAGTGCTGACGGCCGGTGTGCGGCTGCCCGGCTGGACCGGCGGGCCCGGCTTTTTCTTGGGGGACGGTCAGACCTTCGTGATTGCGCGCGGCGATAAGACCGCCAAAACCCCGCCCCCCTGGCGACCACTTCTCGTGCGCGGGCGCTGGGTGGATGACGGCTGGGGCAGCTTCTGGTTCCAGGTTGGCGAGGCCACGACGGTAGAAGGCTGATCTTCAATAAGCGCCATCGCATTTTTGACACAGGCATCAATAATGGTATCATACCTACATGGCCTCAATTGCCGACATCGTTGCAGACATGCGCCGCAATCCAAAAGGAATACGGTTTCGCGATTTGTGCCTGGTTTGCGATTACTATTTTGGCACACCGCGTCAGACTGGCGGCAGCCATCGGATCTACAAAACTCCGTGGCCGGGTGATCCTCGGGTCAACATTCAGGACCGCAACGGAATGGCCAAGCCATATCAGGTACGTCAGGTATTGAAGGCTATAGACAGAGTTGAGGCAGAAAATGATCCTAACAAATGACCGGTTCACATATCGAGTAACATGGTCCGAAGAAGATGAAGAGTACGTCGGCTTGTGCGCCGAATTTCCCAGCCTGAGTTGGCTGGCAGCTTCACCTGAGGAGGCATTGGCGGGCATTCGGGCGGTCGTGGCTGACGCGGTGATCGACATGCAGGGCAACGATGAGTCAGTACCTGAGCCCATTGCCACCCGCCGGTTCAGCGGCCGCTTTATGGTGCGTATCCCGCCCGAACTGCATCGCCGGCTGGCACTCGAAGCAGCTGAGGCTGGGATCAGTCTGAATCGGCTGGCGAGCGCCAAGCTTACTCAGTGATCGATACTTTCCTACTCGCGTTCTTCCACAGAGTACGCACAGCGCACACAAAAGACCATAAATCTCTTTGTGTGCGCTGTGTGTTCTGTGTGGTAGAAGAAGCAATTAACCAATCTTGCGCGTCAGGTAGGCCCTGGTGAGCTCCTGCTGCGGCTGGTTGAAAAAGCGCTCGGCCGGGCCGTGCTCCACCAGCTCGCCCAGCCACATGAAGATGACGTAGTCGGCCAGCCGCCGCGCCTGCTCGATGTCGTGCGTGACCATGACCAGGGTGTAGCGCCCTTTGAGTGTACGCAGCAGCTCCTCGATCCCGCGTGCCGAGATTGGATCGAGCGCGGCGGTCGATTCATCGCACAGCAACATCTCCGGCTCCACCGCCAGCGTGCGGGCCAGGCAGAGCCGCTGCTGCTGACCAACCGATAGACCGGTCGCCGGCGCTTTGAGCCGGTCGCGCACCTCATCCCACAACCCCACGGCGCGCAAACGATCCTCCACGACTTTGTCCAGCTTGCCATTGTAACCGCCGTGGATTCTGGGTCCGTACGCGACGTTGTCGTAGATCGACATCGGTAATGGAAACGGTTTCTGCGCCAGCAGTCCGATATGCGTCCGCACCTCTGTCACATCCACACCTGGCGCGTAGATGTCATTGTCGCCTAACAGCACCTGTCCCTCCACCCGTACCTGCTCGTTGAGGTCCAGGAGCCGGTTGAGCGATTTCAGCAGCGTGGATTTGCCACAACCTGAGGGGCCGATGATGGCGGTGATCTGCTTCAACGGGACATCGACCGTGATATCCTTCAGCGCTTGTTGTTCACCGTACCAGACGTTGAGATAGCGAATCGACAGTGGTTGCATGGTATCACCTCACCGGATCACGTTTCTGCTCATACGCGCCATCGAGACGTGGGCTAAGAGGCTGATCGCGAGGATAATTATCGTCAGCACAAAAGCCGACGCATAGGCGCGGGCCTGGACCTCGGGGTAGGGGGTGCCCAGCTGATAGAAAATGGCCAGGGGCAGCGAAGCCACCGGTCGCAGCAGCGACTGCGGCATGGCGTTGGTGTAGCCGGCGGTGAAGAGCACTGAGGCCGCGTCACCAATCGCCCGGCCAAAGGCCAGCAGCACGGCGGTGGTCAACGCTGGTACCGTCTGGCGTAATAGCACGCCGAGGAACTCGAGGCGGGTGGCACCCAACGCGGCCGTCGTTTCGCGTAGTTCACGCGGTGTCATGCTGACGATTTCGTCGAAGGTGCGCGCCATCAACGGCAATACGACGAGTGCCAGGGTGATGATGCCTGCCAGCAGCGAGGCACGTAGGCCCAACATGATCATCAAGGCAAAGCCGAACGCACCGTAGACGATGCTGGGGATGCCCCACATGACGTCGAGCGTCAGACGCACGACGTGCGCCGCACGGCCGCCCCGTTTGAGGTAGGTGTGCAGAAAGAAGACCAACGGCACGGCCAGGATCATAGCCAGCAGCGTCGCGCCCACCGCCAGGAGCAACGAGCCGGCAATGGCGTTGAGAATGCCGCCGCCGCCGCCCATGTAATACCCGCTGCCCGGTGGTTGGGTGAGCATCTCCCAGCTCAGCGCGCCGATCCCACGTACCGTGACCACCCCCAGGATCAGCACAATCACCACGGCCGCGCCGGCCAACGCCAGGCGCATCAGACCCACAAAAAACAGCTCCTGCAGATTACGTCGTTGGCGACGGCTCATGGTTAACTCCTTGCTGTCAAACGCACGATCGCCATGCGGGCGACAATGTTGAAGAACAGAACGACCACCAGCAGGAGCAGTGCAGCCCCCATCAATGCCGACTCGTACAGCGGGATCGACATCATCTCACCATAATTGTTGGCGATCAACGCCGGCAGCGGATAGGCAGCCGCAAACAGCGAGCCGGGTATTTGCACGGTGTTGCCCACCAGCATCATGACGGCCAGCGTTTCGCCATAGGCCCGTGAAAAACCAAGGACGACCGCGGCCATGATGCCGGGCAGGCCGCGGTGCTGCACGACACATTTGGTAGTTTCCCAGCGTGTGGCACCCAGGCACAGCAGCGCCTCGCGCATCTCCCGCGGGACGCTCTGCAGCACCTCGGCCGTGACGGCCGCGATCAGCGGAAAGACCATGATCCCCAGGACAAAACCGGCGGACAGCAGTCCATAGCCGGTCGGGTTGCTTTGTTCGAAGAACGGAAACACCCGCCCCAGTGTGCGATCGCTCCAGGGTCCGATAGTGTCGCGCACCAGCGGGACGATGAAGAGGATGCCCCATAGACCGTAAACCACCGATGGGATACCAACCAGCAGGTCCAACAGCGGTTTGAGCCAGTTGCGGCTGCGGGACGACGTATATTCGGCCAGGTAGATACCGCTGAGAATAGCTGGCACCACGGCGATGACCATGGCTACCGCGGTTACCGCGGCGCTGCCGATAATGAAGGGTGCAAAACCGAACACCCCGCGTGCGGGGTGCCAGGCCGTTCCGCCCAAGAGATCGCCCAGGGGGTAGACGTCGAGTAACGGCCGGGTGCGCCCGTACAAGGCCACGATCATGACCACAACCACCAGGCAGGTGGCAACACTGATGGCCGCCATCACGCTGTGCGCCGTCAGGTCTTTGACCAGCCGGCGGGTACGGAGCCGGTGCAGGGGTGACGGCGGTTCAGGGCGTGCGGTGAGCATGCGTGGGTCGCGGATGTTGTCCATCTCCATTGTTGGCCTCCTGGATAGTACGTGTGCTTCGCACAGCCGCAAGCCTGCGCGAGGCGTCCACGTACCAGATGCCGGTACAGGACAGTGGTTCGGCGTTCTGATCCCCAACATGTTGCCTGTGCCGGCACTTGCGAGATGTAGACGATAGTGCTATTTCAGCAATTCCAGTGCAGCCTGGATCTTGGCATCCTCTAGTTTGACATAACCAGCCTGCGGCACCAGGTCTTGTCCCTGGGTCAGAATCCAATTGATGAAGGACGCGACGGCGGGCGTTGGTTTGCCCTTGGTCACCAGGTAGAGTTCGCGCGCGGGTGGGAACGGATACACGCGATCGCCGATAGCTTGAGCCATCTCTGATTTGGTATTGTAGAAATCCTCGTCAGGACTAATCTGGCCATCGCCGTTGAGATCGAGAGGAATGATACGCAGACCCTCGACGGGCTGACCTGTTTTCAAGTCGTAGGCAAAGCCAATGTTGTTGTAACCTACGCCCAATGGGTCGTTGCGCACGGCCTCGGCCACGCCAGGGTCAGCATTGACCGCTGTGCCCAACAGTTCCTCTTGCGCGGTACCGCCGGAGAACTTGGCCCACATTTCACCGGCACCACTGGCATCGGCGCGCGTGTAGACGTTGATTTTGTCCGTGGCGTTGTTGCCCAGTAAATCGGCCCAGGTCTTGATGTCGCCGGTCAGCCAAATCTTGCCACTCTCTTCGGCGGTCAATCCTTGCTGCAGGATCGCGTCCAGGTAGGGGTTTTTGGCATTGACCGTGCCCACCACCGCATCGATTGTGACAGGGATACCATAGGCGCCCTGGTCCTTTTCTTCGGTGCGCACGTCTCGCGACACCATGGCCACGTCCACGGCACCGGCCAGCACGTCGGTCATGCCCTTGCCCGCGCCGCCGGCCTGGATGTCGAACTGCACGTTGGGGTTTTCCTTTTTGTATTCATCGGCCCACAAAGTCACCATCGGAAACAGGGCGAATGCACCTGAGATACTGATCGTTTCAGGTTGGCCAACGGGGGTATTGGCAGCCGGCGCTGAGCCGGTACCGGCGCAGCCGGCAACCAGCAGGCTGACCAGGCACAACGCCACCAGGTAGCGTTTCGATTGGACATAGGTTGGCATAGAGTACGATTTCCTTTCTTCATGGTCCATTTCCAAGGTGAAACTGACCGGTGTGGGCAGTGATTTCACTCAGGAATCGACCGGGATGTTTCAGGTCTGGCGGCCCGGACCGATGTAAGGCTTTGCCCGCCGTTCACGGGCAAGTCCGCCGGTTTGAGAACAAAGATCGGGCGGTCCTGATGAACCGCCTGCTGCTCCAGCAGATTGATCACCTGCGTCACGAATTGACCGTGGGCTTCAGCCGCGATGACCAATAAGTCGTACGTGGCCTGGCTGAGTTCGGCTACAATCTGTGCCGTGGGGTCACCGCTGCGCATGTGCAGTGACGCTGAAACGCCGTCATCGTTCAATCGTTGTAGCAGGTGGTCCAGGTGCTGTTTGGCCGGCCCCTCCAGACACAACAGATCGTCCAGGTCGAGGGAGAGCTGCATCAGCGGCAACAAAACGACCTGCACATCAGCGGTGCGTGCCAGAGGTGTCAGCCAATCAAGTAATTGATCGTCCGAGGCATAACCGCGCGCCGCAACCAGGATGCGCCGGACCGGTCGATAGTCGCCCGGCACCAGAATCAAGGACGTGGCACAACGGCTGATCACCTCGCTCAATGGCCGGCCAGCCGGTGGGCTGAGCACGATCAAACTGGCTTGGCTTGCGCGAGCTACCGACAGCGCGTCTTCCATGTCTACCGAGCCAGCAGGCAGCATGACGAGGGACGTGCCCCGGGCCGCCGTGAAACTTGCGGCCATCTGTTGCACGGCCCGAACCTGCTCAGGGGTGGCGCTCCAACCCAGGACTTGGTTACACGCTATGCCCTCGATGCCATACAACCGCTGGATGGCGGTGCGCAGCTGGCCGGCGTGACTGCGCACGGGTACGATTTCGGCATGCAGGACGTCACGCAGTGTCGCCAGCGCCGTTGAATTCTCGGGATGGGCGAGTGCGACCGTCACGCGTCCGTTTTCTTGTGCCAACGGGAGTGCCAGGTAATACAAGGCCAGCTTGTAGGGAACCCGCCCGACGAGCTCGAGATCCACTGCGACTTTGTCCAGGTCAAGGTCGAGAAAATACACCATCGTGGCTTGCAGAGCCGCCTGTTCGAGACTGTAAGGCCAATGTGTCCCGGCGCGGGTAGGGGACGCGAAAAGCTCATGTTGAGGAGTATAACAAGCGATGGTAACGGGCGTGGTTATGGAGTGGTAACAAAACGGTAACAGCAAGGCAGCGTATTAGCCAGGCGCCAGCGCGTAGCCGATACCCGGAATGGTTTCGATGAGGGTGGGGTGCGTGGGTTCGGGTTCGATCTTGCTGCGCAGGCGGTAGACCAGCTGTTTGAGCATGGTACGATCGGCACCCTCGGCCCCCCAGACGGCCCGGATCAGACTTTCGCTGGAGAGCACGCGCCCGGCATCGAGCATCAATGCTTCCAGCAGGCGGGTCTCGAGTGGGGTCAAACGCATCGGTGGCTGGCCAGGCCGTTTAACTTCGCCACGTCCACGGTCCAACCACAGGCCGGCGGCCTCCAGGGTGCCTGGCGTGGTGGGCACGCCGGCACGTCTCAGTACGGCGCGGGCACGCGCAACCA
>JAYRNS010000630.1:0-7121 GCA_041912075.1 Anaerolineae bacterium | reverse complement strand
TTGCTGGCCGGGCGCGACCGGGCGTGGGCCTCCGTGGAGACGGAACGGGCGCGAGGGGTGGGGGGCGGCGGGCGGACGTGCGGGGGGAGGCGTGAAGGCGTGAAACGTGAAGGTTTGAGGCGTGAAGACGTGAGGGGTGAAGGCGTGAGGGGGGAGGCGTGAAGGCGTGAGGCGTGAAATTGGAGCCATGCCGCGGCGCATCAGATTGAGCCGTTCGGCGATTCGATGGTAAAATAAAGACGGCGGCCGTGATCGTCCTCGCCGCCGGTGATTTCAGGAGGTAGCTGCTCATGGCGCTGGATCGTGTGCTGGATGCTGCTGAGTTGGCTGCGCCGCGGTTTCCGGGCAATCCGTCGATGAACGGAAAACTGCACGAGGCGCTCGATGCCCTGACGTTCGACGACGTCCTGCTGGTGCCGGGTTACACCGAAGTACTGCCCGCTGACGTCGACATTCGCATTCGCCTGCATCCCCGGCTGCAGCTCAAGGTGCCGGTTCTCTCGGCAGCCATGGATACCGTGACCGAAGCCCCGCTGGCGATTGCGCTGGCGCGCCAGGGTGGTATGGGGGTCATCCACCGCAACCTGACCGCGGAGCAGCAGGCCGAGGAGGTCGACCGCGTCAAACGTTCCGAATCGGGCATGATCGTCAACCCCATTACGCTCAGTCCCGACCGGCCGCTGGCCGAAGCGGAAGCGATCATGCGCCGCTACCACATCAGCGGTGTACCGATCGTCGAAGCCGACAACGGTGGCCGGCTGGTAGGGATCTTGAGCAACCGTGATATTCGGTTTGCCACCGACTTCTCGCGACCCATTCGCGATTACATGACGCACGAGAACCTGATCACAGCACCGCTCGGTACGACGCTCGACGAGGCCAAGATCATCCTGCACCGGCACCGCATCGAAAAATTGCCGTTGGTCGACGATCATTTCAATCTAAAGGGCCTTATCACTTACAAGGACATCCTGAAGCGCGAGGATTTTCCCCACGCGGCAACCGACGACCAGGGCCGCCTGCTGGTGGCAGCCGCCATCGGCGTCGGCGAACAGGCCTTGCCGCGGGCCGAGCGCCTGGTGGCCGCCGGCGTCGATGCCCTGGCTATCGACACAGCCCACGGCCATTCGCGCGGTGTGCTGGAGGCCATTCGTGTGACCAAACAGCGCTGGCCCGATCTGCCGGTTCTGGCCGGTAACGTGGTCACCGCCGAAGGCACACTGGCCTTGATCGAGGCCGGTGCTGACGTTATCAAGGTGGGCGTTGGCGCGGGCAGTATTTGCACGACACGTGTGGTGGCTGGTGCGGGCGTTCCGCAGATCAGCGCCATTGCCGAGTGTGCCGCGGCGGCCGCCCGGCGCGACATCCCCGTGGTGGCCGATGGCGGTATCCGCTACAGCGGTGATATCGTCAAAGCCATGGCCTGCGGCGCATCGGCTGTGATGTTGGGCAGCCTCTTTGCCGGGCTGGAGGAATCACCGGGTGATCTGATCATTTGGGAGGGCCGCCGTTTCAAGGAGTACCGCGGCATGGGCTCACTGGGTGCCATGAAGGGCCGTGCCAGCGACCGCTACCAGACGGCGCAGGCTGGCGACGGCGCCTCACCCGACGTCGGCGGCAAGCTGGTGCCGGAAGGCATCGAAGGACAGGTGCCTTTCAAGGGTAAACTGTCCGATTTTCTGTTTCAGCTGATGGGCGGTCTGCGCAGCGGCATGGGCTACGTCGGCGCCGCCGACCTGGCCGAACTGCGTCACAAGGCGCACTTTGTTCGTATCACCAATGCCGGCTACATCGAGAGCCACCCGCACAGTATCATGATTACCAAGGAAGCGCCAAACTACCAGGCGCAGCCGCGCTAACCAGGAACCCTGGACGCGTAGAGCTTGGCACGATCGAGACGACATGACGAACCTCTACCGACTCGAGATAACCGGGCGTGATCCCACAGCCGATGGGCGCGGGCTGGCTGTCCAACACAGCGCGGCGGCCCTTGGCGTGACTACGATCGAGACTTGTCGCGTTGCCGATCTCTACTTTTTGCGCGGCGATCTGGATACGCCAACGGTCCACCACCTGGCGCAGGTGCTGCTGCACGATCCGGTCACCGAAGCGTACAAGCTGACGCTGAATCCTGACGTTGGACGCCCGTTCGATCCGCTGGATGGGGTGCACGTGGTCGAGGTGGCCCTCCACCCTGGCGTCACCGACAGCGTGGCCGAGACGGTCTGGCAGGCTGCGCAGCTGCTGGGTGTTCGTAGCCTGCAACAGGTGGCAACGGCGCAGCGCTATACGGTGTGCGGCGGCGCCGGCCTTGCCGACATCGAACGAGTTGCGCGCGGTCTGCTGGCCAATCCAACGATCCAGACCTGGGTGATCGACCAGGCGATCACGCCACCGTTCGTCAGTGGCCTGCCCGACGGCACCGTCGAACACATCGAACTATGTACCGCCGGTGACGACGAGTTGTTGATGATCAGCCGCGAGCGCCGCCTGGCCCTCGATCTGGCCGAGATGCAGGCGATCCAGACTTACTTCCAGGCCCAAGGTCGGGAACCGAGCGACGTCGAACTCGAAATGTTGGCCCAGACCTGGTCGGAACACTGCGTCCACAAAACATTCAGGGCCATCATCGACTACACCAGACCCGGTCGCGCGGCGCCGCAGCGGATCGACGGCTTGCTCAAGACCTACCTGCGGGCCGCAACCGAAACCCTGGCCAAACCCTGGGTCGTGTCGGCGTTCGTCGACAACGCCGGCATCGTGCGCTTCGACGAGCGTTTCGACCTGGCCATCAAGGTGGAAACGCACAACCACCCCTCGGCGCTCGAACCGTTTGGTGGGGCCAACACCGGCGTCGGCGGCGTCATGCGCGACGTGCTCGGTGTGTCAGCGCGACCGATTGCCAACACCGACGTGCTCTGTTTCGGCCCGCCCGACCTGCCCTGGGAGCAGCTGCCAGCCGGCGTCCTGCACCCGCAGCGGGTGGCAGCCGGCGTGGTGCATGGCATCGAAGACTATGGCAACAAAATGGGTGTGCCCACCGTCAACGGTGCGGTCCTGTTCGACCCGGCCTACACGGCCAACCCGCTGGTGTACTGCGGCTGCCTGGGGATCCTGCCGCATGGTGCGCACCACAGCCTGCACGAAGCCCAGCCGGGCGACCTGGTGGTTGTCATCGGCGGCCGTACTGGGCGCGATGGCCTGCGCGGTGCCACGTTTTCATCGATGGAGATGACCCACGAGACGGGTCAGGTGGCCGGCGCGGCGGTTCAGATCGGGCACCCCATCCACGAAAAACAAGTGCTGGAAGTGCTGCTGGCCGCGCGCGACGAAGGACTGTACAGCGCCGTGACCGACTGCGGCGCTGGTGGGCTGTCGTCGGCCGTCGGTGAGATGGCGGCCGGGCTGGGTGCTGACGTCGAGCTCGCTGACGTGCCGCTGAAGTACGACGGGCTGCGCCCCTGGGAGATCTGGCTGAGCGAAGCGCAGGAGCGGATGGTCCTGGCGGTGCCAGCCGTCCATTGGCCGCGCCTGCAGGCGCTTTGTGCCCTGCACCAGGTCGAGGCGACTGCATTGGGACGGTACACCGGCGACGGTCAGCTCACGGTGCGTTTTCGTGGCACGCCTGTGGCCTGTCTGGACACCGATTTTTTGCACGACGGCATCCCGCGCCGCCACCTGACGGCGGTGTGGGCACCGCCCGTCGCATCCGGTGCGGATTTCCCGGAGCCAACCGGTGTGGAACTCGCCGGCTGGCTGTTACGCCTGCTGGCCCACCCCAACGTGGCCAGCAAAGAGGCGGTGGTGCGCCGTTATGACCACGAAGTCCAGGGTGGCACGCTCGTCAAGCCGCTCGTGGGCGCCCAGGCCGATGGGCCCGGTGATGCCGCCGTGCTGTTACCACTCGACACGGTGCTGGACACGGTGTCGCCGGCCGCGGGGATCGAATCACTGCCGGCCGTCGCGCTCGGGGTTGGCATCAACCCGACGATTGGCCAGCTCGACCCGTATGCCATGGCCTGGGCGGCCGTCGACGAGGCGCTGCGCAACGTCGTGGCCGTGGGTGCTGACCCGGATCAGGTGGCAATTCTCGACAACTTCTGCTGGGGCAACCCGAATCTGCCCGACCGGTTGGGCGGCCTGGTGCGTTGTGCCCAGGGGTGTTACGATGCCGCCCTGGCGTACGGCACACCCTATATTTCAGGAAAGGACAGCCTGAACAACGAGTACCTGGGTGCCGATGGCCGCAAACATGCCATTCCGGGTACGCTGCTGATCTCGGCACTTGGCATCGTGCCCCATGCCGGCCGCACCGTCACCATGGACCTCAAGGAACCAGGCAACGTGCTGGTCCTGTTGGGCGAAACGGCCGGCGAGCTGGGCGGCAGCCTGTACTATGCGCTGCAAGGTACATTGGGTGTACGACCGCCCCAACCGCCGGTCAATCCCCTGGGCAGGCTGCGTGCGCTGCACGCGGTGATCCACGCCGGCCTGGTGCGTGCCTGTCATGACTGTTCCGAAGGGGGTCTGGCAGTTGCCGCGGCCGAAATGGCGATGGCTGGCCGGCTCGGTCTTGACCTGGACATCGACCGTGTGCCCGTCAATGACGGAATGACCGGACTGCCACCCAGTGCCAGACTCTTTGCCGAATCGCTGGGGCGATTTCTGCTGGAAGTGCGTCCGGCCGATTTGCCCGCGCTCGAAGCTGCGCTCGCCCGGCACGTGGCGTATGCCACCATCGGCCGCGTCGATGCGGCGCCGCAGCTGCGCCTGCGGGCCGGCGACCGCGTATTGTGCGAGACCAGCCTGGCTGATCTGCTGGCTGCCTGGAAACGAGACGAGAATCGCTGAGGTGACTGTGCGCCGGATAGCTCTGCTGTGCCTGACTGTAACGGTAGCTCTGGTGCTGGTAGCGTTGTTGTTGATCGCCTGCCAGGTACCACCGATTTTCCCTACACCCGTGCCCACGAGCACACCCACGTCGACGCCCACGCCGACGCCCACACCCACACCGACCCCAAGCTTTCTGACCCTGGTCACCGCCAGTTATCTGCCACCGACCAGCACGCAGGGGGCGATTCTCTTCAGCAGCGGCGGGACGGGTCAGGGCGCTGGCAGCGAGCAGGTCCTGTGGCGGTTGGCCACGGAGGGTTTTGTACCGCTGACGGGTGAGCTGCTGCCCGGGCGCTGGGACTGCAACGAAACCGGTGTTCAGACCTGCGTGTTTGCCGACCAGAGCGGACAGGTCTACACCAGTACCGCCATCAGCCCGGCCGTACCGATCCTGATTGCACCCACCTTGCCGATCACCCGGCTTGACCTCTCGCCCGACGGGGGACGTCTGGCGTTGGTGTTGACCAACACGCTGGACATCCTGGACCTGCGAGAACCTGGACCGCTGGCTTCGGTCGATGGACTGCAGGATCTGGCGGAGCTGGCGTGGGCACCAGACAGCCAGCATCTTGCCTATATCACACGCACCACGGACATGGCAGCACTGTACGTCCTGGACGTCGCCGGTGATGCCGGCCCGATTCAGGTGGCCGATGGCGACTGGGTTGGTGCTGTGTCCTGGTCACCCGACAGCAAGCAGCTGGCCTTTGCCCAACGCGGTCTCAACCATCCCAACGGTGGCAACCAGCGTCAGGACCTGTTCGTCACCGACGTTGGCGGTGTCGAGGTGGTCAACCGCACCGAATACTTCGAAGACCGTAACCGGCCGCCGCCCGGGCATGCCTTTGGCGCACGTTGGTCGGGCTGGCAGCCGGATGGCCGCGCGGTCGATTTTACCTGGACTTCCTGGCCGGCGCCCCCGGATCAGGTCGAGGCCAATGTCGTCGCTGCCGCGGCTGACGGGGGTCTGCCTGACCCACTGCTGCAGGATGCCGGTGTTCTGGCGGCCGATGGCACCCGCCTGTTGTGGTCACCCGACGGCACCCAGGTGGCGGCAGTCATTGCGCGCATCGGCGAGCCGGCCAGCCGTCTGCTGTGGCTGCGCCCGATCAGTGCGACGACCTGGCTGCCGGTTACGCCGCCGGAACACGTGGTCCAGAACGTTTGTTGGACCGGGGACAGCCGGGTTCTGGTGTACACAACGGCTGGCGGTGGTTTGTATTGGACCGATGCCAACGGCGGCACGCCGGTACAGCTTGTCCAAGCCACGGCACCGCAGATCATGGGCGATCTGCGCTGCCCATCGCGACCCTGAACAAGGAGTTGATGTGACACGCGCACGTGTCTTGGTGCTGCATGCGCCGGGTACGAATCGTGACCGTGAAGCAGCGCTGGCCTGCCAGCTGGCCGGTGGCGTGCCTTCGATCGTGCCGGTCGAGTCACTGGTGGCCCAACCGCAGCAGCTCGACGAGTTTCAGATGCTGGTGCTGCCCGGAGGTTTCTCCTATGGAGACGACCTGGGCGCGGGCAAGGTGTGGGCGCTTGATCTGCGTTTTCGACTGATCGATGCCCTCATGCGTTTTCACCAGCGAGCCAAACCGATCCTGGGCATCTGCAATGGGTTTCAGGCGCTGGTGAAGACCGGTCTGTTGCCAGGCAAAGTTGATGGTGCCAGCGGCCCGCTCACCTCGGACGAAGGCACCGGAAGGGTACAGACGGCTACGCTGACGCGCAATGCCTCGATGCGTTTTGAATGTCGCTGGGTTCATTTGCGGCCCAATGCAAATGGCCCGTGTGTTTTTACCGAAGGCCTGGATGAACTGATCGACTGCCCGGTGGCGCACGGTGAGGGGCGCTTCGTGCTGGCTGCACCGCCGCAGCTGGAAACACTGCAGACCGCCGGTCAGGTGGCTTTGACCTACGTCGATGTACAGGGGCAACCCGCCGCCGGCGCCTACCCGGCCAACCCCAACGGCTCGCTGGCCGACATTGCCGGCGTGTGTGACCCAACAGGTACCATCCTGGGATTGATGCCCCATCCGGAGGATCACCTCTGGCCTGGCCAGCATCCACAGGCGGCACGCCGGCACGCCGGGCGGTTGGGGTTGGCGTTGTTCGAACGCGGTGTGCGTTACGCAGCCCAGTCGTGAGAAGACATGTTAGGGCTCGTAAAAGAATAACTTCCTGCAATCTCATGGGATTTCACAGCAATTCACGGGAAGTTATTC
>JAYRNS010000629.1:0-9042 GCA_041912075.1 Anaerolineae bacterium | reverse complement strand
CCCGACGCCCTGGCCGACGAGCTGCGGGCGCGGCACTACACGATCGATCTGCGAATCCTCAAACGCGAGCGCGATTACCATGCCCCCGAACAGCGCCTGGCCCTGGTCGATGATCTGCGGCGTGTGCTGCTGGAACGACAGGCGGTGCTCGAAGAGGTGCTGCTGCCGCGGGGTGCCGATTTTCTGATGGTGGTGCACGAAACGCCCGACCGCTTGCAGCACTATACCTGGCGCTACCTGGAGGAATCGCTGGCGATCAACGGCCAGTCGCTGACCTCCCGCTCGCCCGTTCACGACGCCGTCGAGGCAGCCTACCGGGCAATCGACGACTGCATTGGACGCACGCTGGTACACGCTGCCGGCGAGGGCACCACCGTCTTTTTTGTCTCCGACCACGGGTTTGGCCCACGCCATACGCGCGTCCACATCGACCAGTGGCTGGCCAACCAGGGGCTGCTGCGTTATGCCAGCGGCAAGGCCGACGTGCGTCGTCTGCTCAAACCCTACATGCGCGCCCTCAAGCGTCTGATCCCGCGCCAGGTGCTGGTGCGCGGTCGCCAGGCCTTTGCTGTCAACCGTATCATCGACTGGGCACATACGCAGGCCTATTCGGGTGTGGCGTCCGAATATGCCATCTACATCAACCTGGCTGGCCGTGAGCCGTACGGCATCGTGCCGGCCGGTAAGGCATACGAGACCCTGCGCCAGGCCATCAAAACCGACCTGCTGCAGCTCGAAGACCCGCGCGGCGGCCAGCGCGTGGTCAATGCGGTCTATCTGCGCGAGGAAATCTACCAGGGGCCGTTCGTCGACCAGGCACCCGACATCGTCTACGAGCTGGCACCCGGTTACGAACCTACCGCCGAGGTCTCGCCGGGGCGGATTTTCAGCGACGTGGCCGGGGAAGGGGAGGGGATGCACCAACCGGATGGCATCTTCCTGGCCTGGGGACCGGGGATTCGACCGGGTCAGCTGGCCAGGCCTCTTTATTTGCCCGACCTGGCCCCGACCCTCTGTTATGCACTGGATCTACCGGTGCCCGCTGGTTTCGATGGCCGGGTGCTGGAAGAAATCTTTGCGCCCGCGCACCTGGCCGCTCATCCGCCGCAGACCGCCGGACACGAGACACACGTCGAGCTGCCCGACCCGCAGGCCACGCCGTCGTTGACCGCGGCCGATGAAGCCAGTTTGCGGGAACGATTGACTGCTTTGGGGTATTTGTCGTGAATGGAACAGGTGATGGTTTGACTGCACAGAACCGAGTGGTGGTGGTGGGGTTGGATGGTGCCACCTTTGATTTGATCATGCCCTGGGTCCAGGCCGGCAAGTTGCCAACCCTGGCCCGTTTATTGGACGAAAGTGCCGCCGCCCCGTTGGAGTCCGTGTTGCACCCCTTTACGGCCCAGGCCTGGTCGTCGATGGTCACCGGTGCCAACCAGGGCAAACACCGGATATTCGATTTCTGGGAACGTGACTTTCACACCTACGGATTTCGCCTGACCAACGCCAGTTTTCGATCCCTGCCGGCGCTGTGGACCCTGCTCAGTCAGGTGGGGCGGCGGGTGATCGTGCTCAACGTACCGATGACCTATCCACCCGAAACGGTCAACGGTGTGCTGGTGTCGGGCTGGGATACGCCGGGCATGGGTGCGGCCTTTACCTACCCGTTGGGGTTGAAGGCCGAGCTGACGAGCCTGGGCAACGGGCAGCCGTATGTCATCGTGCCGGATGATTGGAAATACAGCACGGCGCAGCGCGCGGACAAAGTGCTGAGCGAACTGCAGCGCGAGATCGACGTGCGGTTTGCGGTGGCGACCAACCTGATGCAGCGCGAGCCGTGGGATCTCTGCTTTTTCGTGGTCAGCGCGCTGGACGGAGCGGCCCACTTTCTGTGGAAATACCACGACCCGGCACATCCGTTGTACGATGCCCAACAACGCGCGGCGCTGTTCAGCGAAGACCCGCTCCTGCAGGTGTACCAGCGCGCCGATCAACGGCTCGGCGAGTTCCTGCAAACCCTGCCACCCGACGTGTACGTCCTGGTCGTGTCGGATCATGGCGAAGGGCCGCTGGAAGACATCGAGATTCATCTCAACCTGTGGCTGGCGCAACAGGGGCTGCTGACCTTCCATCCGGCGGGCGGCCCGCGTTCGCCGCGCCGGTGGGCGAAGTGGCTCGCCGCGCGTGCGGTCGAGCGCGGCAAACATGCGCTGTACGGGCGCGTGTCGTTCAGCACCCTGTCGCGTCTGCGCCATCTCTGGCCCGACCGTCTGCGCACCACGCTGGGTGAGGAATCATTTTTCCCGGCCATCGACTGGAGCAGCACGCTGGCCTATTCCGAAGAAGTGCGGGGTAATATCTGGATCAACCTGCGGGGACGCGACCCGCACGGCATCGTCGAACCTGGCGAGCCGTACGAGACCTTGCGCAGCCGGATCATCGAGATCCTGCCCGAACTGCGCGACCCTCGCAGCGGGCAGCCGCTCATCAAACGTGTATGGCGGCGCGAAGAGCGGTTCAGCGGGCCTTACGTGGAACGTTTCCCCGACCTGGTGGTCGAGGCGGTCTACCCAGACCTCTTCCGACCGCGCGGCGCCTACCAGGGATCGGCCCCCGTGCGTCACCTGACGGTCGAAGAAATGCGGGGTCGCCGCATCACGGGCTGCCACCGCGCCCACGGTATCTTTATGGCCAGGGGAAACGGGGTGCAGCCCGGACGCTGGTTGCCCGGTGCCGACATCACCGACGTGGCGCCGACCGTGATGTACCTGTTGGGAGAGCCGGTGCCGACCTGGATGGATGGACGGGTCCTCACCGATATCTTCACCCCCGACGTGCTCACCCAGCGGCCGGTTCGCCTGGACGGGCAGACAGTGATTACCGCTGGTCGCGCGGACGTCACCTACGATGAGGCTGATGCACAGAAACTGGCCGATCGTCTGGCCGGATTGGGGTATTTGTGACGATGGGCAATCAGCCGGTGGCCGGCACACGGGTGCGGTTGAGCCCGTGGGTCTATGCCAGCGGGGCGGTTCTGGCGACCTTGTTGGCCGTACTGGCTGTCAAAGTGCCATTTGCGGCTATCGCGGTCGTCTTTGGTCTGACGGCGGTGACACTGGCCTGGTGGCGGCCGTTCTATCTCTTCGCCCTACTCTTTTTGGCCCTACCTTTCCATGTGTTTGCCGTGCGCGTCATGACCGGCCCGCTCAACCTGGCACCAGGCATGATCGACCTGTTTGCCTATTGGAAAGAAGGCGTGATGGCCCTGCTGGCCGGCGTGTTGGCCGTGCGCCGCCTGGTGGGACAGGACCGCTATCGGGTGGCGGTGTATCCGTTCGATCTGGGTCTCCTGGTGGTGGCGGTCGTCATGGGGCTCTACGTTTTCGTCGGGCCGCGCCTTGACATTGGCATCTACGGATTTCGCAATTATCTCGAACCGCTGGTGCTGTTTTACCTGCTGCGGGCCATGCCGGTGACGGGACGTGAGCTGAAATGGCTGATTGGCGGCATGTTACTCGTCAGCGTGGTGATGGCGGTGTTTGGTATCTACCAGGTGCGCGTGTGGACTTTCACCGATCTCTACAACTGGGGTTTCCGTGAAGCCGATGGTACGATTCCCACTGCGTTCTACACCGCCGAGGTCGAGCGCCAACCGCATTTACGCGCCGTGTCCACCGTGACCAGTCCCAACGAGCTGGGTCTGATGATGATGGTGACGGTGGCGATCTGCCTGGTCCTGCTGATCCAGTCACACCGTCCTCTGTGGCAGCGTTACGTCTTGATTGGCATCGCCGCCCTGTGCGGTGTTTGCATCCTGTACACTTATTCGCGCAGCACCCTGGTCGGTTTGGTGGTGATGCTCCTGGCCCTGGCCGTGCTGGAAATTGGCCTGCGCAACCTGGGACATGCACTGGGGTACGTGCTGCACCGGCCGGGCACCATTTTGGCGCTGGTGCTGGTGGCGGTGCTCATGGTGGTCGGCGCCGAACGGGTAGGTCTCGTGGCGCGCATCACGCGCGCCATCAGCCTCAATGATCCTTCGGCCGTTGGACACCTGGCATCCTACGAGGCATCGATTCCCTTCATCCTCGAACATCCGGTGGGCGTGGGTATGGGCATGGCGGGGCCGCGTGCCCTGAAATTTGCCAACGAAGTCAACATCGAGCACGTCGAAAGCTCGTACTTACAGATGATGATGGAAATCGGCATCCCAGCCACGTTGTTCGTGCTGGGCGTGCTGCTGTGGATGGTGTGGACGCTGCGCCGCCAGCGGGGGCGTATCGGTAACTCGTTCTTCCAGGCCATCAACATTGCCGCGCAGGCATCCTGGTTGGGTGCATTGGCGGCCTTTGCCTTTTTGCCTTTGATGCAGGACTTACAGATGTTGAGCTACCTTTGGGTGATTGCGGCGGTACCCCTGGTTGCCATGCGTGAGACAGGGCTGTGACAGAGCGACCGGAGGGTGCCGTGGCGTCAGAGGTGGTCACCGTGATCGTCAACTGGAACGGCTGTGCAACCACGCTGGCCTGCGTAGAGACCTTAGTGCAGACGGGACAGAACCCCACGACTATCCTCGTCGTCGACAATGGCTCGCACGATCACTCGGTGGCAACCCTGCGTGCGCACTTTCCATCGCTCACCGTCATCGAGGCGGGTGAGAACCTGGGGTTTGCACGCGGCAACAACCTGGGTATCCGCACCGCGCTGGCCGAGAAGTCGCCAGACTACATTTTCCTGCTGAACAACGACGCGTTCGTCGATGGCGAGACACTGCCCTGCCTGCTGGCAGCTTTGGACCGCTGGCCGCAGGCAGGTGCCGTGGTACCCAAGATCTATGCTGGCGACGGACGTCACCTCTGGTACGCTGGGGGTGACATCGACTGGAAGACGGGCACGGGGGTGCACCGGGCGCGAGGGGCGCTGGACCAGGGTCAGGCCAACCGTGAGGGCATCACCGGGTTTGCGCCGGGTTGTGCGCTCCTGGTACGTCGCGCCATCGTTTCCAACACTGGTCTGTTCGACGAGCGTTACTTTTTTATGGGTGAAGACGTCGATTTGAGCCTGCGCCTGATGGCAGCTGGCCGGCCGCTGGTTTACGTGCCGTCGGCCACGGTGGTGCATCACGTGGGCACCAGCTCGGCACGCCAGGGCCAGCCGTTCGTGTGGTATCACATGACACGCAACCGGTTGTTGACCATCGCCAGACACGCACGCGGCAGCCAGAAAGTTCGTTTTTACGCCATCTGGCCGCTGTGGTGGACGATCAAAGGGTTGGCCTTTGCCGTGCAGGGGCAATTCGATGTAACACAGGCGATGTGGCGGGGTGTGCGGGATTACCGGGCAGGGTGGTTTGGGGGTAGAGAGTAGGGAGTAAGGAGTAGGGGAATGGTGGAAAAGCTGCGGGTGTTGGTGATTGGGCTGGATGCGGCGACGTTTTGGCTGATCGATCCGTGGGTGCAGGCGGGCAAGCTGCCCACACTGGCACGGCTGCAGGCGGCCGGTGCCCGGGCCGAGCTGCGCTCGACGATTCCTTACGTCAGTGGGCCGGCGTGGGTCTCGTTTGCCACCGGCAAACATCCGGGCAAACATGGCTATTTTGATTTTGCGCGGCGTATCCCGGGGCAGTACGGGGTCGAGCTCATCAACGCCGCCCACGTGCAGGCGCCGACGATGTGGGAGTTGTTGAGCGAGGCTGGTAAGCGGGTCATCGTCATGAACAGCCCGGTGACCTACCCGCCACGGCCGGTCAACGGTGCGCTCGTGGGCTGTATGCTGACCCCCAGCCCGCGCAGCCAGTTTACCTACCCCGCCGACCTGCGCGAGGCGTTGTACGCCGCCGTGCCCGATTACCTGATCGAATCGGCCGCAGCCAGTGCGGATCGCGTGCAGACCAAAGCCGCCGTGGCAGCCAACGTCCGCCAGGGCACGACGGCACGCGCCGCGGCCACCCGTTTCCTGATGCAGCAGGTAGCGGATTGGGATTTGTGCCACGTCGTCTACTCCGAAACCGACCGTATCATGACCTACCTGTGGGACGACATGGATCCCACCCATCCGCGGCACGACCCGGCGCTCGCCGCGCGCTTCGGCGGGGAGATCGAGTTTCACTACCAGACCGCCGATGCCATCCTGGGTGATCTGCTGCGTGACGTGGTCGACCCGGCGGCCAATACGATCCTGTTTGTTATGTCCGACCACGGCTTCGGTGGTGTCCACCGTTTCTTCTACCCCAACGTCTGGCTCCAGCAAAGCGGTTATCTGACCCTCAAGGGCGGACGACCGAGTGTGGTGGCCACGGGCATGCAAACCGCCCGCCGCACACTGCAGCGTCTGGGGCTGGCGCACCCGGCGCGGCAGATGCTGCGTAAGGTGCTGCCGGGGTGGGGCACAGCCAGCCGGCTGCGTGAGTTTGCCTTTACCAGCAGCGTCGATTGGTCGCAGACACGTGCCTTTTGGGCCTCCGACAATGGTCTCAGCATCAACGTGCGCGGGCGCGAAGTGGAAGGCATTATCGCACCGGGTGCGGACTACGAGACGCTGCGTAATGAAATTGCCGACAAGCTGCTGGCCTTGCGCGAGCCCCAGACCGGCGAGCGGGTCGTGGCCGAAGTCTGGAAGCGCGAAGAGATCTACCAGGGGCCCTATGTGGAATGGAGTCCTGACCTGCGCGTGGTGTGGCAGGAGTACCCGGGGCAGAAACGCACCCATTTTTCGGCCGGCGAGCCGTGGGCCGAGACGCCCTTTGCCTACACAGGGCAGACGGGCGACCATGCGCGCGATGGGATTCTGCTGGCCTACGGCCCCCACGTGCGCGCCGGCGTCACGTTGCCGCGCGCCAGCATCGTCGATCTGGCACCGACGATTCTCTGGCTGCTCGGCCAGCCGGTGCCGGCCGATTTCGATGGCCGCGTACTGACCGAGCTGTTCGAGCCGGGTTTCGTGGCCGGGCGTCCCGTACAAGCCACGGGGGCCACGGGGGCCGTGGTGGGGACTGTGCCCGCCACCCTGGCGGCCGATGACCAGGCCGCACTCGAAGAACGGCTGCGCGGTCTGGGTTACATCGCGTGAGAGTTGCGATCGACGCCCACATGGTGGGTGAGCGGGAAACCGGCAACGAGACCTACACGCTGAACCTGGTGCGTGCGCTGCTGGCGCTGCCGGCCGAGGTGACGCGTCCGCTGAACTTCAGCCTGTATACCACTCACCCGGACCGGCTGCAGGCCCAGCTGCGGCCGGCGGATGGCCAGCGGGTGCGTCACATCCGGCCGGCCGCGGCAGCGCTGCGCATTCCTTTTGCCATGCCGGCCGCCACCCGGCGTGATCGCATCGACCTTCTGCACGTAACCTACGTGGCACCGCCTATCGGTACCTGCCCTTTCGTCGTCACTGTACACGACATTTCCTACGACCGCTACCCGCAGTTCTTTTCGCCGCGCGACCGCTGGATGTTGTCTACCCTCGTGCCCTTGACCATGCGGCGGGCGGCGCGTATCATCACCGTTTCCAACCACGCGCGGCAGGAAATCATCGATCGTTATGCGATTGCACCCGAACGCATTGCCGTGACCTACGAAGCGGCGGCCGAGCAGTTCACGCCGGTCAGCGACCCTGTCCAGCACGAGCGGATACGGACGCGTTACGGTCTGCCACCGGCGGCCAGCCGTTATTTCCTGGCTTTGGGCAATTTGCAGCCCCGCAAGAACATGGCGCGCCTGGTCGAGGCCTATGCCCGCCTACGGCACCAGACTGGGGCGCGCGATGTACACCTGGTCATTGCCGGTAAGGCCATGTGGCGCGAGTCCGAAGTCTATGCGGCCGTCGAGCAGGCCGGGCTCACAGACAGCGTACACTTTGTTGGGTATGTGGCCGATGAAGACCTGCCGGCGTTGTACCGCGGGGCACTGGCTTTTGTTTACCCATCGCTCTACGAAGGCTTTGGGCTGCCACCGCTGGAAGCGATGGCCTGCGGCACCCCGGTGATCTGTTCCAACGTGGCGTCGCTGCCCGAAGTCGTGGGCACTGCGGCGCGGCTGGTCACCCCGACCGACGTCGATGATCTGGTCAGCGCACTGCAGGCCGTGGCGGCCGATGATGGTTTGCGCGCCGCCCTGGTCATCGAGGGGCAGCGCCGTGCCGCACAGTTCAGCTGGCGGCGTTGTGCCGAAGAGACGCTGGCCGTGTACCGCGAGGCCCTGCCCGGTTTGGCTCACAGCGCGCAACGTGGTAGACTGGGGTAGACGTTATGAAGATCGCCATGATGGGCACACGCGGGGTGCCGGCCAGCTACAGCGGTTTTGAGACCTGTGTCGAACAGTTGGGCAGCCGCCTGGTGCAGCGTGGACATGCGGTGACGGTGTACTGTCGCAAACATCACATCACCTACGACGCACCCACGTACAAAGGCATGCGGCTGGTCAAGCTGCCGACCATCCAAAACAAATACTTGGACACAATCGTCCATTCGCTGCTCTCCAGTGTGCACGGCTTGAGCCAGGGGTACGACGTGGTACTCTATTTTATTGCCGGCAACAGCCTGGTGACCTGGATTCCCCGTCTGGTGGGGCAGCGCACGATTCTCAACGTCGACGGGCTGGACTGGAAACGGGCCAAATGGCCGCCGTTGGCCAAACGCTACATCCAGTTTGCCGAGCGGATGGCCACGGTTCTGCCGAACGCCTTTGTGACCGACAGCCGCGTGGTACAGCAGTTTTATCGCAACACCTACCACGCCGAATCACCGTACATTGCCTATGGTGCCGAGCTGCCAAAGCGGCCAGCGGGTGCAACCCTGGCACAGTGGGGACTGGAGCCCCGCCGTTATGTGTTGTTTGTTGGGCGGCTGGTACCGGAGAACTGTGCCGATCATCTGGTGCAGGCTTTTGCCGGGCTCGACACCGATTTCAAGTGCGTGATCGTGGGCGATGCGCCATACGCCGATGCCTACATCGCCGATCTCAAGGCGACGCCCGATCCGCGCGTCGTATTTACCGGCTATTGTTTTGGCGAAGGCTACTGGGAGCTTTGCTCCAACGCCTACCTGTT
>JAYRNS010000628.1:0-14388 GCA_041912075.1 Anaerolineae bacterium | reverse complement strand
TGGGCCACCGCCATGACGCCCTGGTTGTGTCAGTCCGGGTCACAAAAAACCAGATCGGGCATCCTGCAGAGGATGCCCGATCTTTGAGGAGGTCGTGCTGTTGGTGATGCCGCGGTCGTGTTGGGACGGACAGCGAGCGCCGGTGCAGGTAAGCTGTCCGGTGTCATGCACGATTTTTGTGGAGCAAAAATCGGCGCGGAAAACAAAGCAGATTTGCCGGGTATGCTGCCTGCACCGGCGCTAGGTGCTGACCACTGAGTTATCGCTGCCCTGCGGATTGGCCACGTACGCATCGGCCGTCCAATCATTGTGCCAATCCGTACCGTTGACCAGGTAGCGGAATTGGTAGCGCTGGCCGGTGGGCAGCTCCAGGGTGATCCGCCAGGTTGCATCCGTTCGATCTTGCTGCAGGAAGTGGCTTTTTTTATCCCAATGATTGAATTCGCCAACCAGTGCCACCTGTTCGGCCCAGATGGCGGCAGGCAGTTCGAACGTCACAAGCACATAACCGGGCTTGGAAGAGGGTGCTTTGCGAATCATAAGCGCCAGCTGCTTTCTCCTCAACGGCCAGTGCCGCAGATAGACACGCAAGAAGTCTGGTCGACCGCTGCGCGACGTTGGGCATCGCAAAAGAATAACTTCCTGCAATCTGGTTGGTTTCGCAGCATATCAAGGGAAGTTATTCTTTTACGAGCCCTAGGCGTGTTACGAGCTCTCACTTAGCCGAATTATACAGGAACTTGACGAAAACCACAACCTCTTGTAGAATTTTCCGTCTGGTTCTGTCCGGCCAGGCAAGATCGTGCGCGACCTGCGTCCATATGAGGAGTGGTTGTGTTTGAGACTTTGACGGAAAAGCTGCAGGCTGTCTTCGATCGACTTTCCAGCCAGGGCAAGTTGACCGAAGCGGATGTTGACCGGGCGCTGCGGGAAGTACGCCTGGCCCTGCTTGAGGCCGACGTCAACTATAAAGTGGTCAAGAATTTTGTTGGCCGCGTCAAAGAACGCGCCATTGGCGCGGAAGTGATGCGCAGTCTGACCCCGGCCCAGCAGGTGGTCAAGATCGTCAACGAAGAATTGATCACCATGCTCGGTGAGGCCGGCAAACTCAACATTGCCTCAAATCCACCGACGGTGATCATGCTGGTGGGTCTGCAAGGGTCCGGTAAAACAACCACGGCCGCCAAGCTGGCACTGCGTCTGCGCAAGAACGGACAGCGCCCGCTGCTGGTGGCGGCCGACACTTACCGGCCGGCAGCCATCACCCAGCTCGAGATTCTGGGCAAGCAGCTCGACATTCCGGTGCACAGCGAAGGCAACCGTGTGCCGCCGCCCGAGATCTGCGTCAACGGTGTGCAGCGCGCCCGCGAAGGTGCATACAACATCGTCATCCTGGACACCGCCGGCCGGTTGCAGATCGACGACTCGATGATGGCCGAGCTGGAGCAGGTCAAAACACGTACCAAACCGACCGAGGTCATCCTGGTGGTCGATGCCATGACGGGCCAGGAAGCGGTGCGTGTCGCGGAAGGGTTTCACGAGCGGGTTGGCATCACGGGTCTGATCCTCACCAAGATCGACGGCGATGCGCGGGGCGGTGCCGCGCTCTCGATCCGCGAGGTTACCGGCGTACCGATCAAATTCCTCGGTACAGGTGAAAAGGTCGATGCGTTCGAGCCGTTTTACCCCGATCGCCTGGCTTCACGCATTCTGGGCATGGGTGACGTACTCACCCTGATCGAAAAGGCCGAGTCGTCTCTCGATCGTTCACAGGCCGAAGCCATGGGCAAACGGTTGGCCAAGGGCGAGTTCGACCTGGAAGATTTTTTGAACCAGCTGCAAGAAGTGAAGAAGCTGGGACCCATGAGCCAGCTGCTGGACATGATCCCGGGCATGTCGCGCATGAGTAAAGAAATGGCACCTGATGTCACCGACGGTCAGCTCAAGACCATCGAAGCGATGATCCAGTCGATGACCATCGAAGAGCGACGCCACCCGGATATCATCGGCGGCAACCGCAAGCGGCGTATTGCGCGCGGTTCGGGCACGAACGTCGCCCAGATCAATGATCTGCTGATTCAATTCCGGCAGATGCAGCGTATGATGAAACAGCTCACCGGCGGCCGGCGGGGCCGCGGCGGCCTGCAAAACTTGTTTGGAATGTTTCGTTAATCAAAGGAGCAAAAACGTCACATGGTTCGTATTCGTCTGCGCCGGCAAGGGGCTCGCCGGCAGCCTACTTACCGCATCGTCGTTGCCGACGTGCGTTCGCCACGCGATGGCCGCTTTATCGAAAACCTGGGATATTTCAATCCCCGCACGGAACCGGAAACCATCGAAATCGACAAGGCGCGCGCCAGTTACTGGTTGAGCGTGGGCGCTCAGCCATCGGAAGCGGTGGCCCGCCTGCTGTACCGCAGCGGCGTGCTGGAAAAAGCACCCTGGGAACATTGAGCGGCCCGCGCGGCCAGGGACACTACGCATGAAAGAATTGGTCGAGTACATGGCGAAGAACCTGGTGGACGACCCGAACCAGGTTCGCGTGCGCGAAACGGTGACGCCGCAGGAAATTCGTGTCGACTTGCACGTCGCACCCGAGGACATGGGGCGCATCATCGGCAAAAACGGCCGGGTTGTCAATTCCCTGCGTGTACTGCTGCGCGTCGCCGCCGTGCGCCAGGGCAAACGTGCATCCCTGGAAATCAGTTGAACGGCCGATCAAACCACAGAGAATGCACAGGGCACACAGATTTTTGTTCTCTGTGTTCTCTGTGGTGAATCTATGACCCGCCTCGACGCAATCTCCAACCAAATGCCGGCTTATCTCGTCATCGGGCGCATCGTGCGTCCTCATGGGATCAGGGGGCAGGTGCTCGTTGCCTTGGAAACAGATGATGCCCAGCGGTTTGCGCGTGTGGAGCGTGTTTTCCTGGGCGATACGGCGCTGCCCGTGGGGGTGCAGGCGGTGCGGCCGCACAAGGGTGGGGTCATTCTGACCCTGCGCGGCATCACCACCCGCAACCAGGCCGAGCAGCTGCGCGGCCAGTGGGTAAAAATACCCGCAAGCGAGGCGATCACCCTTGACGAAGACGAGTACTTCGTCTTCCAGATCGTTGGCCTCACTGCCGTCACACCCGACGGTACCGTCATCGGTCAGGTGGACGACGTCCTGTTCACCGGCGCCAACGACGTGTATGTCGTTCGTACCCCGCAGGGTGAGCTGCTGCTGCCCGCGATTGCCGACGTCGTACACCACGTCGACCTCGCCGCGGGGCAGATGGTGGTGACCGTTCCGCCGGGATTGGCACCGGGCTGACGATTCCCAAATTGAGACCAAACTTCAAACCAAAATCCTCTTGACAAAGCGCAGGTCTTCATGTATCCTTTGGCGACTTTGCAGCTTTGCCATCTATCCACCGCCCCCAGCCATGACGACATCGTGGGTGGTCGTTGGATAGACCCTGAGGAGACGCTGGCGTGGCCGATTTGCGCTACTGGCTCGGCTTCAATTGTGTGCGCGGGATTGGCCCGGCGCGGCTGCGCGCCCTGATCGACTATTTTGGTGACCTGCAGCCGGCGTGGGAAGGAACCGTCGAAGACCTGCGCGATGCGGGGTTGGACCGGCGATCGATCCAAAACCTGCTGACGGCGCGCCAGCAGCTCGATCTGGACCTCCTGCTGCGCCAGCTGGTACACAGCGGCGCCCAGGCACTGACCTGGCAAGACGAAACCTACCCGGCGCGACTGCGCACGGTGTATGACCCGCCGCCGGTATTGTTCGTGCGTGGGTCGTTGACGGCGGCGGATGAGTGGGCGGTGGCGCTGGTCGGGACGCGCAAGCCCACGGCCTACGGTCGCGAAGTGGCTCGCCAGCTGGCCGGCGAACTGGCACGCCGGGGTGTCACGATCATTAGCGGACTGGCGCGCGGTATCGACGCCGAGGTACACCGGGCGGCCCTCGATGCTGGCGGCCGTACGCTTGCCGTGTTGGGTTCGGGCGTTGACGTGATCTATCCGTACGAACACCGCCGGCTGGCGTCGGACATCGTATCCGCCGGGGCGTTAGTGGCCGATTACCCGCTGGGCACGCAGCCCGAGGCCGGCAATTTTCCGCCGCGTAACCGCATCATCAGCGGTCTGGCTTTGGGTGTTGTCGTGGTCGAGGCCGGCCAGACCAGCGGCGCCTTGATCACGGCCCAGTTTGCGGCCGAGCAGGGCCGCGAGGTCCTGGCGGTACCTGGCAGCATTCTGAGCCGCAGCAGTGATGGTCCAAACCGCCTGCTGCGTGAGGGTGCGCGCATCGTCTTGAGTGCCGACGACGTTTTGCAGGAGCTGAACCTGACCCAGGTCGAGCACCAGGCCGAAGCGCGAGCGCTGCTGCCAGCCAACGAGACCGAAGCGCTGCTCATCCGGCAGCTTTCGTCCGAGCCGCGTCACATCGATGACGTGGGCCAGGCAGCCGCCCTGCCCATTGCGCTCGTCAGCAGTACGCTGACGATGCTGGAACTGAAGGGATGGGTGCGCCAGATTGGCGGTATGCACTACGTGCTGGCGCACGACATCATGTAACGTCCGCTGCGAATGACTTCCCGCAGGGTGCCCGCGTGACGCCAACAGAACGTGAAGTCGTTCTTCCCGGTCGATTGTGGAGTTTTGCATGTCATTAGATGAAACGTCAATCCCCGCTGAGACAACAGCCTATTGTTTCAAATGCCGTACCAACCGGCCGCTCGCACAGCCGGCGTACGTCTTTACCGCGCGTGGTCAGGCCGCGACCCGCGGGGTCTGCCCGGAATGCGGCACGACGCTGTTTCGTATGGGCGAAACCCCCCACCACGCCGGGCTGGAACGGCCGGCGGTAACGCCAACGGCGCGCGGCAAACCTGGCAAATCTGGCAAGACTACAGCCAAAACAGTGCCCGCTCAACACGCACCGTCAGGCAATGGCAGCCGGCGGTCGGGTTTTCAGGGAAGCCTGGTCATCGTCGAATCGCCAGCCAAGGCACGCACGGTGGAAAGAATCCTGGGACGTGGCTACCGCGTGCGCGCCTCGGTGGGACATGTGCGTGACTTGCTGCGCTCGCAGCTCTCGGTCGACGTCGAGCACGATTTCGAGCCCAAGTACCGCGTGCCAAACGAAAAGGCACAAATCGTCAAAGAAATCAAGAGCGAAGCTGCGGCCGCCTCGCAGGTCTTTCTGGCGACCGACCCCGATCGCGAGGGCGAGGCCATTGCCTGGCACCTGATGGAGGCGGCTGACATCGATGCCCAGCGCACGCGCCGGGTGGTCTTTCACGAAATCACCGAGGAGGCCGTGCGCGAGGCTTTTAGCCATTCGCGGGTCCTCGACATGGACCTGGTCAATGCCCAGCAGACACGGCGTATTCTGGACCGCCTTGTCGGCTATAAGATCAGCCCGCTGCTCTGGGACCGCGTGCGCAGCCGGACTTCGGCGGGCCGCGTGCAGTCGGTTGCCGTACGGCTGATTGTCGAACGCGAGCGCGAGATCCAGGCTTTTGTGTCGGAAGAATACTGGTCGATCGCAGCCGAGCTGGCGCAGCAGCTCCCGCCCGCTGCGCGTAAGCCAAAAGCGCGCCCCACGTTCATCGCCCGGCTGATACGCATCCGCGGGGCTGAGGTGGACCTGAAAAACGAAACCGATACCCGTGCGATCGTAGACGAGCTCGAACGCGCCACCTACCAGGTTACAAAAGTCAAGTTGGGCGAACGGCGGCGCAAACCCGCGGCCCCGTTCACCACCAGCACCTTGCAGCAGGAGGCCTCGCGCCAGCTCGGCTACACCGCCCGGCAGACCATGCTCAACGCGCAGATTCTCTACGAAGGGGTCGATCTGGGTGCCGAGGGCAGCGTGGGTCTGATTACCTACATGCGCACCGACAGCACAAACGTGGCCCGGGTCGCCCAAGAACAGGCGCGTGACTACATCCTGGCGCAGTACGGCCCCGAGTATGTCCCCGAAACCCCACCGCAGTACAAGACGCGCGCCAAGGTCGCCCAGGAAGCGCACGAGGCCATCCGCCCTACCTCGGTCTTGCGCACGCCCGAGTCAGTACAGCCCTATCTCAAGCGCGACCTGTACCGGCTGTATGAACTCATCTGGAAACGGTTCGTTGCCAGCCAGATGGAGCCGGCCGTGCTCGATACGGTGACGGTCGACGTCGAAGCGGGACCAGCCGCGGGTGAGCGTCCTTACCTGCTGCGTGCCACGGGTGTCCGAGTACGGTTCCCCGGTTTCCTGGTGGTCTACGAAGAATCACGCGACGAAGACGTGACCGCCGACGGCGACGAGCGCTGGCTGCCTGACCTGGCCGAACAGGAATGGCTCGACTTGATCCGGCTTTTGCCCGAACAGCACTTCACGCAGCCGCCGCCGCGCTATACGGAAGCAAGCCTGGTGCGTACCCTGGAGGAGAACGGCATCGGCCGGCCGAGTACCTACGCACCCATCATTTCGACCATCCAGCAGCGGGGTTACGTCGAACGGCGCGAACGACGTCTCTATCCAACCGAGCTTGGTTTTGTGGTCAACGACCTGCTGGTCAAGTATTTCCCCGACATCATCGACGTGGGTTTTACGGCACGCATGGAAGAACACCTGGACAGTATCGCCAGCGGGGAGGAGGTCTGGGTTCCGGTACTGCACGATTTCTGGGGTGCCTTCAGCCAGGACCTGGCACGCGCCGAAGCCACGATGGAACAAGTGCAGGTGGACAACACCCCAACTGGCGAGATTTGTGACAAGTGCGGCAGCCCGATGGTTATCAAACACGGGCGGTTTGGCAAATTCATTGCATGCAGCAACTACCCCGAGTGCAAAAACACCAAACCACTGCTGGCCAAAATCGGTGTCGCGTGCCCGCAGTGTGGGGGTGACCTGGTGGAGCGTCGCAGCCGCCGCGGGCGCACCTTCTACGGCTGTGCCAACTACCCGCAGTGTGACTTTAGCAGCTGGACCCGCCCGGTGCCAACGCCGTGCCCGCACTGCGGGGGATTGATGGTTGTCGCCGGCAAACAGGCTGCCAAATGCCTGGCTTGCGGCAAAGTGTCGTCGCTCGAAACGGCTGAGGACACGCTGCCGGCGGCATCACCGGTGTTGGTGGGAGGCTGACTACCATGAACTTGCGCCTTGAACGTCTGCGCGCCGCGCTGCGCGAACGCCATCTGGACGCCATGTGGATCGGCTCACCGGCCAACCGGCGCTATCTCAGCGGTTTCAGCGGCTCGGCCGGCTGGCTGTACGTCAGCGCTGCGGCTGCCTACCTGCTCACCGATGGTCGCTACGTCGAGCAAGCGCGCAGCCAGGCACCCGATTTTGCGACGGTCTTCATGGCACGGAGCCACGAACCATCGGCGTTTAGCGAGACCATGCAGCCGGCCGTGGGTCAACGGGTAGCTCTCGAAGCAGCCCACGTCACGCTGGACCAGTGGCAGCGTTGGTTCGAGCCTATCGAGGTGACGTGGACCTTCAGCACGGGGTTGGTCGAAGGGCTCCGCAGCCAGAAGGAAGCGGCCGAGATCGCGGCGATCGAGGTGGCGGCGCACCTGGCCGATCAAACCATGGCCTATGCCTACAGCGTGGCTCGCCCGGGTCTGAGCGAACAGGAACTCGCCTGGATGCTTGAAGTCTATCTGCGTGAACACGGCGCAGAGGGGGTTGCTTTTGAGTTTATCGTGGCCAGCGGTCCGAACAGTGCATTGCCCCACGCCCACCCGACCGAACGGCTGCTCCAGGCGGGCGAACCGGTCACGATCGATATGGGCGCACGCCTGGCCAACGGTTATCACTCCGACCTGACCCGGACTTTCTGCCTGGGTGAGCCAGTCGACGCGCGTTTCCGCGAAGTCTATGCGACAGTGCTGGCCGCCCATCATGCTGGTCTGGCGGCGCTGCGGCCCGGTCTGCCCGGCCGGTCGGCCGACGAAGCGGCGCGGCGGGTGATCGATGACGCGGGCTATGGCACCTACTTCAGCCATTCCTTGGGCCATGGTGTGGGTCTGGAAGTGCACGAACTGCCAACACTGGGACCGTCCAGCCAGGATACCCTTCCGGTCGATGCCGTAGTGACCGTCGAACCAGGGATATACATTCCCGGCTGGGGCGGTGTGCGGATCGAAGACCTGGTGCTGATCACACCCGATGGCTGCCGCTTGCTCAGCCACGCGGCCGAGCTACCGATGATCGCACGCACTGAGTAGAATCAGACTTACGCATCCTCACCAGGTTCGAAAGTCTCCAGTTTCAGAGGTGTTCATGACAACGACGTCTACGTCCTCACGACCACCCACCGCGATTATCGCAGTGGGTGGTAACTCCCTGATCGCTGACAGTCACCACCAGCGCGTCGAAGACCAGTGGGATGCTGTGCGTGAAACCGCCACCCACATTGCGGGTATGCTCGAACGTGGTTGGAACCTGATCGTGACCCACGGCAATGGGCCCCAGGTTGGCTTCATCCTGCGCCGCAACGAGCTGGCAGCCCACGAAGTGCACATGACCCCACTCGACCTGATCGGGGCCGACACCCAGGGCTCGATTGGTTACATGCTGGCACAGGCCATGGGTAATGAATTTCACCGGCGCCGCATCCCGCGTCAGGTGGCAACCATCGTGACCCAAGTCGTGGTGGACGCCAACGATCCTGGCTTCAAGCAGCCCACCAAAGGTATCGGCGGCTTTGCTGACGAGGTCAGCGCGCGCCAATTCGAGCGGCAGGGGTGGACGGTGGTCGAGGACGCGGGGCGTGGCTGGCGTCGTGTGATTGCCTCACCCATCCCACGACGCATCGTCGAGCTTGATGCGATTCGCAGCCTGGTCGAACTGGGATACGTGGTGATCGGCGTGGGCGGTGGTGGCATTCCGGTGTTCGAGAATGACAAGGGTGAGCTGCGGGGCTGTGTTGGCCCTATGGGAGCCGTGATCGATAAAGACCGGGCCACCGGTTTGTTGGCCAGCGACCTGCAGGTCGACCTGTTTTTGATCTCCACCGGCGTCGAAAAGGTGGCCATCCACTTCAACAAACCCAACCAGCAGTGGCTGGATCGTCTGACGCTGGATGAGGCCAAACAGTACTACGCCGAAGGCCATTTCTTGCAGGGAAGCATGGGGCCGAAAATCGAAGCCATCATCGAGTATCTCGAAAAAACACCCCATGGCAAGGCGCTGATCACCAACCCGCAGAATATCCAACGCGCACTCGACGGTGAGACCGGCACGTGGATCACACGCTGACCATGCCGCACGTCACGGCCCTTCGCTGCACACGCTGTGGTGCGAATTATGCGCCGGACGCGGTCGATTACGTGTGCCCGCGCCACGGCGACGAGGGCATCCTCGACCTCGTCTATGATTATGCCGCCCTGGCGCACCGGCTGGCACCGGACGACATGGTTGCCCGGCGCGAACCCGATATGTGGCGCTACCGCGCTTTGCTGCCTGTTGCACCGGCGTCACTGGTGCCGCCTTTGCAGGTGGGTGGCACGCCGCTCTACCACGTACCACGGCTGGGCGAACCGCTCGGCCTGCGCAACCTGTACGTCAAAGACGACGGGCGCAACCCGACCGCATCACTCAAGGACCGCGCCAGCGCACTGGTGCTGGTCAAGGCGCGGGAACGTCACGCGGCCATCGTGACGACGGCCAGCACCGGCAATGCGGCCGCGGCACTCGCCGGGCTGGCGGCCAGCATGGGGCAGCAGACTGTCATCTTCGTGCCCAAGACGGCCCCGCCGGCCAAGGTGGCCCAGCTGCTGACGTACGGTGCCACGGTGCTGCTGGTCGACGGCAACTATGACGCCGCGTTCGAGCTGTGCCTGGCGGCGTCACGTGAATTTGGCTGGTACTGTCGCAACACCGGCTACAACCCCTATACGGTCGAGGGTAAGAAGACGGTCGCATTCGAGATCTGCGAGCAGCTGGGCCGCGCCACGCCTGGGTCACCCTTCCGCGCTCCCGACGTGATCGTCGTTTCTGTCGGTGATGGCAACATCATCACCGGCGTGCACCGTGGTTTGCAGGACCTGCTGGCCCTGGGCTGGATCGAAAAGATGCCGCGTCTGGTGGCGGTTCAGTCCAGCGGTTCGGCCGCCATCTACAACGCCTGGGCCAGCGGTGCCGACACCATCGCCCCAGTGCGGGCCCATACGGTGGCCGACAGCATTGCCGCCGACGTGCCGCGTGACGGGCTGCGTGCGCTGCGTGCCATCCGCGACACGCGGGGTGTCGCTGTACAGGTTGCAGATGACGAGATCCTGGCGGCCATGCCGCTTCTCGCGCGGGCCAGCGGCGTGTTCGCCGAGCCGGCCGGGGCAGCACCGCTCGCCGGTCTGCGCCAACTGCTGGCACGCACGGCGGCTGGACAAGGCGGTCAATTGCCAAAGCAGTCCGGGCAGAGTACAATCGAGCCAGACGCCACCGTGGTGCTCCTGGTAACCGGGAATGGTCTCAAAGACGTGCAAAGTGCCATGCGCGCCAGCGGCACGGCACCCATCATCGAGCCATCCCTCACCGCCGTGAAACGAGTGCTAAACCTATGAGTTCCATCATTACCGGTCCAACCTTTGCCGAAATGCTCGATCCGACGCAGATCGAGCCCACTGTGCGCCACCGCGCCCTGGCCATGAAGACGCAGGACCCGCTCGATCCCATCAACCTGTTCAACATCACGTGGAAGGACGATGCCAACGTTCCCTATTACCTGGTGCTGCCGCCTGCGCTGACGGGAGTGGCCGCCAATATCGTGGTGCTTTACGGCAAGGAGTTTCCGACTGGCGCGCATAAAGTGGGCGCAGCCTACTCCGTGCTGGTCGAAAAGGAGCTGATGGGTGAGGTCGATCCGCGCCAGCACACGCTGGTGTGGCCCAGCACCGGCAACTACGGCATCGGTGGGGCGTGGGTCGGCTGCCGTATGGGGTTCGACAGCGTGGTCGTCCTGCCAGCTGAGATGAGCAGCGAACGCTTCGACCGTATCCGTCGTTACGGCGCACGCGTCATCGCCACGCCCGGTTCCGAATCCAATGTCAAAGAGATCTACGACAAGACCTGGGAGCTGCGGCGCGACCCCAAGGTGCGTGTGCTAAACCAGTTCGAAGTGATGGGCAACTACCGGTTTCATTACTACGTCACCGGCAACACCATCGTCGAGCTGGCTGAGCTGCTGCAGGCACAGGGCATTGGTAACGGGAAAATCGCCGCCTACTGTTCGGCCATGGGCTCGGCCGGCACCATTGCGGCCGGCGACCGGCTCAAACAGGTTTGGCCCGACCATCGCATCGTTGGTCTGGAGCCCATCCAGTGCCCCACCCTGTACAATAACGGCTACGGGGCGCACGACATCCAGGGTATTGGTGACAAACACGTCACCTGGATCCACAACGTCGGCAACATGGATGCCATCATGTGTCTGGACGATATCGAGTGCAAAAAGGGGCTGCAAGTTCTGACCGACCCGGTTGGGATGGAGGCACTAACCACCCGCTACGGCGTGTCCGCGACGACCGTGGAAGTGATGTCGGCGATTTTTGGCATCAGCGGCGTGTGCAACGTGCTGGGTGCCATCAAGACGGCCAAACACTACCGGCTGGGCGCCAACGAGACCGTGGTCACCATCTGTACCGACGCCATCGATCGTTATCATTCGGTGATGGACGCGCTGACCCAGCGTTATGGACCACTGGACGCAACCGAGTCGGCCGTACGGGTGGAATCGATCTTCCATGCCCAGGGTACTGACTGGATCCGTGAGGGAACGACCCACGCACGCGACTGCTGGCACAATCTCAAGTACTACACCTGGGTCGAACAACAGGGCAAAACCGTCGGCGAGCTGGATGCCCAACGCGACCCGGAATGGTGGTTGGGTCACCAGGCCATGGTCACCGAGATCGACCGTCTGGTCCTGGACGCGCGGCACGGCGTCTGATGCATCATGGGCCTTTGGGAGCACTACCACATACCATCCACTCTGGCCGAAGCCTTGTCAATCCTGGCTGGCTATCACGGTGGCGCGCGTGTCATCGGCGGTGGAACTGACCTGCTGATCGAGATGCAGCAGGGTCACACCCCCGGCACCACGGCGCTGGTCGACGTCACGCGCATCGCAGCACTGCGCACACTCCAGCGTGTGGACGATGACCTCGTCATCGGTGCTGCGGTTACGCATGCCGAAATCGTCGCGTCACCGCTCGTGCAGACCGGTGCGACCTGCCTGGTCGAAAGCTGCGGTGTGGTGGGCGGGCCGCAGGTACGCAACGTCGCCACGCTGGGTGGTAATGTGGCGCACGCCCTGCCGGCGGCCGATGGCACGATCGCCCTGCTGGCCCTGGATGCCGAGGCTCAGGTGGCACGCTGGATCGACGGCCAGGTTGCGCTGAGCGGTTGGCAACCACTGACCACGCTTTTTGCCGGCCCAGGCCAGTCGACCGTCGATGCAACGTGCGAGCTGATTGTGGCCTTCCGTGTTCGGGCAACTGGCGTGCGCGCGGGTTCGGCGTTTGGCCGCATCATGCGGCCGCAGGGTGTCGCCCTACCCATCTTGGGTATGGCAGTACGCGTAACCCTGGCGGAGGATGCTGAGACACTGCGCGAGGTTGCGGTGGCGGTGGGCCCGGCCGGGCCGATTCCTTTCCGCGCCCATGCCACCGAGGCAAACCTTCGCGGTCACCGCCTGGAAGACGCCCTCGACGAAGCGATGCTTTGCCTGCACGACGAGGTCCGTGTGCGCACCAGCGCCTACCGTGCAACGGCAGCCTACCGTCAGGCCATGTTGACCGTGCTGCTGCGCGAAACCCTCCCACGCGCCGTGCGTCGGGGGATAGGGGTTGGGGATGAGGGGTTGGGGATTAGGGGATAGGGGCTGGGGATGAGGGGTTGGGGATCCGATAGGACCCCACCTACTCCCTACTCTCTACTCCTTACTCCCTACTCCCTACTCCCTCCCCACACAGAGGACACGATGCCAGAACTACAGCTCACAGTAAACGGCATTCCCGTCGAGATCGACGTGCCGGCCAGCCGCTTTCTGGCGGAGGTCTTGCGTTACGACCTGGGGCTGACCGGCACCAAGATCGGGTGTAACGAGGCCGAATGTGGGGCATGCACCGTGCTGGTCGATGACGTGCCG
Source organism: Anaerolineae bacterium (assembly GCA_041912075.1). GTDB lineage: Bacteria > Chloroflexota > Anaerolineae > SSC4 > Amarolineaceae > SSC4. The sequence goes on along the minus strand of JAYRNS010000628.1, from coordinate 1,249 downwards.
GTCGATTCGTGCCTTTACCCGGCCTTCAAGGCCCAGGGACGGCGGGTCTTGACGATCGAGGGTTTGGCCAGGTCGGCATCGGATGGTGATGCGATCGCGTCTCTGCATCCTTTGCAGCGCGCATTTCTCGAACAGGGTGCCACCCAGTGTGGTTTCTGTACACCTGGCGTGATCATGATGGCCAGTGCGCTGCTCGACCGGCAGCCCCGGCCCAGCGATGACGACATCCGCCACGCCCTCAAAGATACGTTTTGCCGCTGCACCGGCTACACCAGCATCCTGGCTGCGGTCAAACAGGCCGCCGCCGAGCTGAGTGGCAGCGGGGCACTGCCGGACACCACCCTGCCAGCAACCCGTGCCCCGCTGGCGGTTGTCGGCCGGCCGCTGCCCCGGCCCGACGCGGTGGAAAAGGTCACCGGCGCCGCCCGTTATACCGACGATTATGTATTTCCTGGGATGCTCTACGCGCGTACCCTGCGCAGCGCCCAGCCCCACGCCCGCATCGTTCGTTTGGATACCAGGCGAGCCAAAACGCTGCCCGGGGTGCGGGCCGTCTTGACCTGGGAAGAAGTACCCGGTTTGCCGAAACACGGCCTGGTCGAGCTCGACTGGCCTGTGCTGGCGGGTGGCCCGGAACCGGCACGCTATACGGGTGATGCGATCGCCATCGTCGCCGCCGATACGCCTGACATTGCGGCGGCCGCCATCGAGCTGATCGACGTCGATTACGAAACGCTGCCGCTGATCGACACGCCGGCCGCGGCGCTGGCACCCGATGCCTGGGTTCTGCACCCGCAACGCCCCACCGGCAACCTGCTCAAGCACATCAAGGTGCGTCACGGTAATATTGACGCCGGTTTTGCCGCTGCCGACGTGATCGTCGAGCGAACCTACCACACGCCCACCACCGAGCACGCGTTCCTCGAACCGGAGTGTGCAATCGCCGTGCCCCCTGGTGTGCCCAACCCTTACCCAACGGCCAACCTGTCGCGGGCCAGGGACAACGGCGCCGCCGGGTCTGTCATTTCACCACTCCAGCCCATGGGCAACGGAGGCAATCGCCCACTGCACGACAAGCTGACCCTATACGTCGGCTCGCAAATCCCCTATGCCGACCGTGAACAGGTCGCTGACTGCCTGGGCATACCGGCCAACGAGGTACGCGTGGTGGGCACACTCATCGGTGGTGGTTTTGGTGGCAAAGAGGACATCGCCGGACAGGTTCACGTGGCCATGCTGGCACGCGCCA
>JAYRNS010000627.1:0-2365 GCA_041912075.1 Anaerolineae bacterium | reverse complement strand
GGCACGGCCCGATGACTGTGTTATGTGACCGACAAGCCTGCGGGCCGTGCCGGGGACGTGGCAATCGGCCTGCGGGCCGTGCCGGGGACGTTATCACACACCCAGATCGTATACCACCAGCGGAACTCCGCTTTGTGGCGTGGATGCCTCTGCGGTGACGCCAAGCAGCTCGTTGGCCGACGTAGGCGTTACCAGGTCCTGAACAAAGGTGCGGCTGGCGAACTCAAAGTCAAACGAGCGCAGAAGATTCTGCACCGACCGATCCTCGCGGGCCGTCTCGATCACGACCTGGTGGCACTGCCAGCCGGCGGCAATGCTCAAGGCTTCTTTGACCAGGGCATGACCGGCGCCGCGCCGCCAGCCATTGTCGGTCACGGCCAGATCGGCAATCCACAGTTCGGGGGTAAGCCAGTTGCCGCGCGGGCGCAGCTGGCCAAGCATCACCCCGACGATCTGGCCCTCGATCTCCGCGACACGTGTGAATTGGTTAGGGTCCTCTTGCATGGCGCGATACACGTTGCCTACGGCCTCCATCTGTTCCGGTGCCGGCGTGGGCCCACGCAGCTGCGCAATTAACAAGATGATCTGCAGAATGTCTTCTTCCACAACGGGACGTACGATGATGGCCATGCTGATGCACCTCGATGAGTCAGGGTCGGGCGTGCCGTGCCGGCGCTGGGACCAGCCAGGTCAGCCATTTACACGTCTATTGTAATCGATGACGCCAGCTCTGCCCAAACCGATCTGTACTGAATTTGCCAGAACGCTCATTTGCGGTTATCGTCGGCTGAAAATGAAACGAGGCACAAATCACCTATGACAGATTTTGTTACGGCACTGGAAACGCGCTTTGTGCGCTACGCACGCATCGATACACAGAGCCGCGAGGGTACAGGCACGATTCCCAGCACGGCCTGCCAGTTCGACCTGCTGCGCCCGCTGGCGCAGGAGCTGACCGACATCGGAGCCAGCAACGTACGGTTGCTGGACACCGGTTTCGTCTTTGCCACCCTGCCGGCCACCGTCGCCGACAACACGGTGCCGCGCCTTGCGTTCCTGGCCCACGTCGATACCGCCCCCGGATTCAGGGCCACCGGTGTGCAGCCCATCGTGCATCGCGCCTACGACGGCAAACCCATCGTGCTGCCTGACGACCCGCTTCAGGTGCTCGACCCAGCGGCCCTGCCCTACTTGCAGCAGAAACTCGGTCACGACATCGTGACGACCAGCGGCGCGACGCTGTTGGGCGCTGATGACAAGGCTGGTGTGGCCATCATCATGACGATGGCCGAACATCTGCTGGCGCACCCAGAAATCCCACACGGCGAGCTGCGTATCTGTTTCACTTCCGATGAAGAAATCGGCACCGGTATCAACAACCTCGACCTGGCTGACCTGGCCGCTGATTATGCCTACACATTCGATGGTGGCGCGGTGGGTGAGCTCGACTACGAATCCTTTTCGGCCGACAAGGCGGTGGTAAATATAACGGGTGTTTCGGCCCACCCCGGTGATGCCTTTGGCAAGATGGTCAACGCCCTGCATCTGGCGGCCAGGGTCATCGACACCCTGCCCCAGCACACGAATACGCCCGAAACAACGAGTGGTCGCCAGGGATTCATCCACGTCTACGGGATGCGCGGCTCAGCCGCGGCCTGCGAGCTGCACTTCCTGCTGCGTGATTTCGAGCGGGCGGGATTGGCACGCCAGGGTGATCTGCTGCGCACGGTGTGTGGAGCAGTCAACGCGACGGAACCCCGCGCGCAGATCGCCGTGGAGATCACGCCGCAGTACCGTAATATGCGCTACTGGCTCGAGAACGACATGCGCCCCGTGGACATGGCGGTCGAGGCGATGCGAGCCTGTGGCATCGAGCCGGTGTTCAACCCGGTGCGCGGTGGTACCGATGGCTCCAAGCTCACCGAGCGCGGCCTCTTGACGCCCAACCTGTTCACAGGTATGCAGGAGGTGCACGGGCCGCTCGAGTGGGTCAGCCTGCAGGACATGGCGCAGGCCGTCGCGGTGTGTATTGCGCTCGTCCAGGCCTCCACAAAGCACAGAAAGGAAAACTGACGTGACCAACCAACCACCACAAACGATGGGCCAGCAGTTTGGCCGGCGCTCGTGGGCCGAGCCATGGAAGATCAAAATGGTCGAACCGCTGCACGTCATCAGCCGCGAGCAGCGTCAGCAGGCGCTGACCGAGGCTGGCTACAATACCTTCCTCCTGCGCTCTGCGGATGTCTACATCGACCTGCTGACCGACAGCGGCACGAGTGCCATGAGCGATCGTCAATGGGCGGGCATGATGCTGGGTGACGAGGCTTATGCCGGGAGTCGCAATTTTTACCACCTGGAGAATGCG
>JAYRNS010000626.1:0-4769 GCA_041912075.1 Anaerolineae bacterium | reverse complement strand
TGTCGTCCGGCATCAACACCCGGCCGGGCGGACCAGGTATGGGGGAAAGCGGAGAACCGGCCTTTCCTCCGCTTTCCCCAGTTCCTGGCCCTTCGGTCCGGTCCAGGATATGCCAGTTTGTCGCAGGGCGACAGCCGGCATTGGCAGACGGTCGCTGACCGTTCCCGTTTGTGATGTCCCTGTCACTGCCGCCAGGGGCATCTTCGAATTGTTTGCCACGGCAAACACGAAAGGACCGAAAAACATGATACAGAAATATCGTTTTGTCGCTCAGCTGGGTGAGCGCGAGATTGCCATCGAAACTGGCACCCTCGCCCAACAAGCGGGCGGCGCCGTGACCGTGCACCTGGGTGACACGGTTGTATTCGCCACGGCCACCGGGTCGCACGCGCCTCGCGAAGGCGTGGATTTTTTCCCGCTGACTGTCGATTACGAAGAACGGCTCTATGCCGCCGGCAAGATCCCCGGCAGCTTCTTTCGCCGTGAAGGACGCCCCAGTGAGTCGGCGATCTTGCTCAACCGCCTGGTTGACCGCCCACTGCGTCCCCTGTTCCCCAAAGGTTTCCGCAATGACGTGCAAATCATCCTGACTGCCCTGTCGGCCGATCAGGAGAATTACATGGACATCCCGGCCATCATCGGCGCTTCGGCGGCCCTGATGATTTCCGACGTTCCGTTTGGTGGCCCGGTGGGTGCGGTTCGCATTGGTTACGTCGACGGCGCCCTTGTCGTCAACCCAACCACCACACAAATGGAAAACAGCACCCTGGACCTGCGGGTGGGTGGCACCGAAGATGCGATCTTGATGGTCGAAGCGGGTGCCGACGAGATCCCCGAGGATGTCATGCTCGATGCGCTGCGTCTGGCGCACGAGTCGATGCAGGACGTGATCCGCATGCAGAAGGAAATGGCAGCGCAGATCGGCAAACCCAAGATGGCGTACAAGGTCTTCATCCCGGGTGCCGACGTGGTCGACGACGTCACCCGCCGCATGCAGGCCAAGATCGCCACGATCGTGGCCGCGGGGCTGGGTAAAGGCGAACGCAGCGAAGCCATCGATACCCTGCGCAGCGAATTGGTGGAAGACACCGACGAAGCTATTTTCGATGCCCAGGAACAAATGGCGGTTTTCGACAGCCTGATCAAAAAACAGGTGCGGAACCGCATCCTCGACGAAGGCAGCCGGCCGGACGGGCGCAAAACCGACGAAATTCGCCCGATCAGCGCGGCCGTGGGCATTCTGCCGCGCACCCACGGCTGTGGTTTGTTCCAACGCGGTGAGACCCAGGTCCTGACGATTGCCACGCTGGGCACGCCGCGTGAAGCGCAGACCCTGGACACGCTCCAGCCCGAAGAAACCAAACGTTACATGCATCACTACAATTTCCCACCCTATTCCACGGGTGAGGTCTACCCGATGCGTGGACCCAAGCGGCGCGAAATCGGGCACGGTGCGCTGGCCGAGCGCGCCTTGGCGCCTATGATTCCGCCGGTCGACCAGTTCCCCTACACGCTGCGTCTGGTGTCGGAGGTGCTCTCGTCCAATGGCTCGACTTCGATGGCATCGGTCTGTGGCAGCACGCTGGCGTTGATGGACGCGGGCGTTCCCATTTTGGCACCGGTGGCGGGGATCGCCATGGGTTTGATCACCGATCCAGACACGGAACGGTTTGCCATTCTGAGCGACATTCAGGGTGTCGAGGACGCCCTGGGTGATATGGACTTCAAGGTTGCCGGCACACGCGATGGCATCACGGCCCTGCAGATGGACATGAAGATCAAAGGGCTGCGTATGGATATCATGGAGCAGGCGCTGGAGCAGGCTCGCCAGGGGCGGTTGTATATCCTGGGCAAGATGCTGGAAGTCATTCCCGAACCGCGTGCCACGATGTCGCAGTATGCGCCGCGCATCATGACCATTCACGTCGATCCCGAGAAGATTGGCAAGATCATCGGCCCCGGTGGCAAGATGATCCGGGCCATCCAGGAAGAGTACAACGTCAAGATCGACATCGAAGACGACGGCTCGGTCTTCATCGCCTCGACCGATGGTCTCAGTGCGGAATCGGCGATTCGGGAGATCGAATCGTTGACCGAAGAAGTGACGATTGGCAAGACCTACGTGGGCCGCGTGGTGCGCACCGAGAGCTATGGCGCGTTCGTGCAGATTCTGCCGGGCGTCGATGGCCTCGTGCACATCTCGCAGCTGGCCGACTACCGCGCACCCAGCGTCGAAGACGTCGTGCACGTCGGTGACGAGGTCATGGTCATGGTCATCGACATCGACGACCAGGGGAAGATTCGTCTAAGCCGGCAGGCTGTGTTGGAGGGCTGGACCGTCGAAGAAGCACGAGCCAGGGATGCGCGCGGCCGCAGTGACCGCGGGGGTGACCGTGGCGGTGCGCGCGGCCCACGTCCCGGTGGGGATCGCGGGGGTCGCAACGACCGCGGCGGCAGTCGCGGGGGCGATCGTCGTGACAGCGGCGGGTCACGCTACCGTTAGAAGCCAGGTGTATGCTCGAAAACCACGAACCGCAGCGTGTGTCGATCGTTGCTGCATCTCCGGGCAGCGCACTCAAACCGCAGCTTTATGCGTTCCTGCAGATCGTGCTGCCGGCCGTTTTGATCGCGCTGGTGGTGCAGCTGTTTATGGCGCAGGCGATGCGTGTGCAGGGATCGAGCATGGAGCCCAGCCTCTTTCCGGACCAGCGCGTGGTCGTCGAAAAGGTAACCTACCATCTGCACGGACCGCGGCGTGGTGACATTGTGGTGGTTCGCATGCCCGATCAGGGTGACGAGCTGCTCATCAAGCGTGTCATCGGGCTGGCCGGCGACGAGGTAAAGATTGCCGGCGGCCGGGTCTACGTCAATGGACGTCTGCTGGACGAGCCCTACGTGGCGGACGACACACCCGGCAGCCAGACATGGGTCGTGGAACCGCTGCACGTCTTTGTGATGGGGGATAACCGGCCGGCCTCCAGCGACTCACGCCGCTTTGGGACCGTCCAGCGTGACCAGATTCTGGGGCGGGTCCTGCTGCGCTATTGGCCACCCCAACAGGCCGGGCGTATCGAATGAATTAAGAAACCGGGGCGGTGAGCCGCCCCGGTTTTTGTTCTTATAGGATTTCGGCCGGTATGGGGTGGGTTTCGGCGGCCGGTAGCGTTTTGACTGGTTCCAGCGGGACGGCGACGACCCCCTCTTCCGTGCGCACCAGCCGCCGGATTTCGCTGGCCACGTCGATGAACAGCTGCCCGTTGAGGTGATCGATCTCGTGTTGGAAGACACGTGCGAGCCAGTCGGTCGCTTTGATGCGTACGGGATCACCGTTGAGGTCCTGACCTTTGACGGTCACCCATTCGGCACGCCACACGTCACCCACCAGGTTGGGGATGGACAGACACCCCTCCTCCCCCAGAACTTCATCCTTGGATGCTTTGACGATCTCCGGGTTGACGACCGTGTAAAGTTTCCCGCTGCCCGCAACATCGGCGTCTTCGGCCATTTCGACCACGATGACACGCTCTGCAATTCCTACCTGGGGTGCTGCCAGACCCACACCCGGTGCCGCGCGCATGGTCTCGACCATGTCGTCAACCAACGTCTTGAGCTGCGGTCCAAAACGATTCACCCGGCGTGCCCGCGTCCGCAGGACGGGACTGCCAATTTTGACGATTTCTCGCACGGCCATAGGATCCATACCTCATCGATGGGAACAGTCAGGGCTCGTAAAAGAATAACTTCCCGTGATTTGCCGGGAATTCCAGCCATGATGCCGGAAGTTATTCTTTTACGATGCCTTAGCCAACTTCCCAGATTATATCTTCCGTGATAGGCGCTGTCAAACAGATCACGCCTGCCGTCGCACGCATGTCACACGATTTCTCAGTTCAGCTTGCATGGTGTACAATACCGGCACGCGTTCTGCGGTCCGAGGTACTGGCGCACGCAACCTGCCAGGCGGAAAACGTCATGCAACGACCTGAAATGATGCCGACTGTGTCGGAGCCAACGCCACATCGCCGTCGCGACTGGCTTCTGGCAGGGATTGCGCTCCTGATCATCACGGCTGTCGTGTTGGCCGCACCCGGCGGTCTGCTGGATAAGGCCGACAAGGTGGGTTACGCCGTGTGTCACCAGATCGCCATACGCTCCTACTTCATTGGTGACCGGCAGATGCCGCTGTGCGCACGCTGCACGGGGCAGTACCTGGGCGCGTTTTTTAGCCTGCTCGTCTTTCTGGCTGTGCGACGTGGGCGGGCGAGCCTGTTTCCACCCACAACGGTCCTGGTCATTTTGGTCCTGTTTTTCCTGATCTGGGCGTTCGACGGCGTCAACTCGTATCTCACACTGTTTCCGGGCGCACCGCATCTCTACGAGCCACGCAACATCCTGCGTGTCAGTACGGGTATGCTGCAAGGCATTGCCGTCATGTCCCTGGTTTTGCCGATGTTCAACCTGACAGCGTGGGCCAACCCCGACCCGGTACCCACAATACGCAACCTGCGTGAGCTGGCTGCCCTGGTGGTCATGGGTGCCGTGCTGGTGTTGGCGGTGCAGAGCGACTGGGAGGCGCTGCTCCTGCCCTTGGCGGTGGTCAGTGCGCTGGGTGTGGTCGTGCTGCTCACACTGGTGATGACGGTGATTGCCCTGCTGGTGATGGGCCGGCCTTCCACGGCTACCCGTGGATCGCAGCTGGTCGTCCCGCTGTTGTGGGGTTTGGCGGGCAGTCTGGTCTTGATCGCCCTGATCGATGCCGGCCGTAGTGC
>JAYRNS010000625.1:0-3572 GCA_041912075.1 Anaerolineae bacterium | reverse complement strand
CTGCCACAGCCGGTCGCGATTGACGTCGGTTTTGATGCCGGATCCACCCTTGGGATAGGCGATCCACAGCAGGCCGTCGGGTTTGACGGTGCCAATGGCCTGCGGCATCATACGGCTGGCTTCGTCGAGATCGTTGACGAAGAGCAGCACCGCATCCACCTCGGCGCCGGGATTTTCGGTCAGGAAAACGTCTGGCATTGCCGCAGCCAGGGTGTCCAGATAGCCAGCTGGCACGTTCAGCACGCGCAGGTGGGGCGTTTTGAGCTGCATCTTGTTTGCGAGTGAAGTTGCCATCATCTTTTGCCTCCTCAGACAGCCGGGCCAAAGACTGAGACGTGACGCACGCTGTCGGCGGTGAACGGTCCACGGTTCCAGCCACCCCAGCGGTGCAGCAGCCGCAGACCGGCGAGCTGTGCCATCAGGTCCAGCTCGGCCGGCCAGGCGTAACGCAGCTGCACCGGGTACATCTGGATGCCCTGGGACTTGATGTAGAGCTGTTTGACCATGACCCGTTGGTTGACTGGGTCCAGCTGCCCGGCATCGAGACGCACCCCCTGGTCGTCCATCGACACCAGGCGCACGGACTGCCTGCCCCCGCTGTAGCGCGTCATATCCGGTACAAACCCTTCTAGCACGAACACCCCATCAGGTACCAGGCGTTTGGCCACATTGGCAAAGCAGCGTACCTGTTCGGCCTGGCTGGCTAAGGCAAAAAAGGTGTTGAACACGATGAAAACCAGCTCGAACTGGCCATCCACGGCGACGTCGGCGAAGTTGCCCATTGTCACCGGGATGGTCTCGCCGCCCGCTTTGGCGCGCAGCCGGGCTACCATCGCCGAGGAGCTGTCGATGCCGTGCAGCGTAACGCCTGCTGCCTGCAAGGGCAGGGCAACACGTCCGGTACCGATGCCCAACTCAAGTGCGCGTCCTCCGTGTGCCAGGTCGGCCAGAGTTGAAATGATGTCGGGGTCGACGTCGCGGTACCACTCATCGTAGATACCGGCGATCGAATCGCCATAGGTCGCTTCAGTGTAGTGCGTCATGTCGGTAGGCCTTTCTCGTCCAAATCGAACCCGCGAAAACGGGCAATGGCAGCCAGCACGGCGTTGGGCTGCTCCTGGTGGACGTTGTGCCCGCCGCCGGGTATGACGACGAGCTCGGCGCTGGGCTGGAGCACGGGCAGGGCCTGGCCATTGGCAAGAACGTTGATCCGGTCATACTCGCCCCAGATCGCCAGTGTGGGTATGGTCAATTTGCCCAGACGTCTCGGCAGGTCACGCTGCTGGCGCGGTGCCCAGCGCACGAGGCTGCGCAGCGTGGCCAGGTAATTGGCACGCTGCGTATCACTCCAGACCCGTTCGTTGACGCGCTGAAACAGGTAGGCTCTGTCGGGTTCGGGCAGGTGGTCCAGGTCGCTGTAGTAGGGCTCCAGTGAACGAAATGCCTCCTGCGGGTCCCGGCGCCGCTGGTTGAACAGCCATTCGCCGATGCCGGGCACGACCATGAGGGCCGTGCGCGGGTCTGCCTTCGTAACCCGATGCACCAACGAACCCCCAATCAGCACAAGCCAGGCCACGCGCGACGGCGTGTCACGCGCAATGGCGTGCGCAATCACCGCGCCCATCGAATGGCCGATCAGCCCAGCGGCTGCAATACCGAGGGCATCCAGCAGTTCCAGCAGGGTACGCTGTAGACCGGGGAGGTCGCACGGACGGGCGGGTTCGGTGCTGCGCCCGCAGCCTGGTAGGTCCGGTGCCAGCAGGCGGTAGTGCGCCGCCAGGGGCGGTATGAGATGGCGCCAGGTATCCGCCTCGCCGCCTAGACCATGAATCAGGAGCAGCGGTGGGGCGGAAACCTCGCCGACGTCATACACAAACAGATCGAGTTTGCTGCCCGGCAGACGGATCGTGCGCCCATAGGGTGCCAGGGCGGGCCAGGCGGTGACCGAGTTCTGGAATTGGTTCATATCGGTCTTGAGTGTAACACGAAGCGCGCGCGGGGTCAATTCAGCCAAATTGACCGTGCACGGTTCCAAGACTGTGTTTGCCCCGCGTGACGTTTCACGTTGCGCGGGGCTGCCGTGCCATGTTATACTAAAACTGAGGAGACAATCACATGGACCCAATGCAAGGGCTGAAAGCCGATGCGCTGCCGTGGTTGCTCGAACCGGATGACGGCAATCCTGGCGTGCGTCTTCTGGCACTGCGTTACCTGCTCGACCGGCCGGTTGACGACCGCGAGGTGCAGCTGGCCCAGCAGACAGTAATGACGAGTGGTCCGGTGCCGGCCATCCTGGAGGCACAGGACGCGGATGGCTACTGGGTCAAACCGGGCGCCGGCTACGGACCCAAGTACCGCGGCACGGAGTGGCAGATCATTTTTCTGGGCGAGCTGGGCGCCGATCCCAGTGACGAGCGGGTGCGGCGTGGCTGTGCGTACGTCCTGGCGCACAGCACTGCCCCCAACGGTGGGTTTTCGGCCATGGCCAATGCCGTTGCCAGTGGTGTCGTGCACTGTCTGAACGGCAACCTCCTGGTGGCACTGCAGCGGCTGGGGTTTGGCGACGACACACGTGTCCAGGCTGCCCTCGACTGGCAGGCGCGCGCCATCACCGGTGAAGGCGACATCCAGTTCATCAAATCGGGCACGTGCGGTCCGGGGTTCTGCTGCGCCGCCAATTACGGGCTGGCCTGCGGGTGGGGTGCGGTCAAGGCGCTGCGCGCCCTGCTGACCGTGCCGCCCGACCGGCGCACGCCCGCCATCGAACGTGCTGTCCAGGCCGGCGCCGAGTTCTTACTCAGTCGCGACCCCGCGGCCGCCGATTATCCCTATCTCGAGCGCGTCAGCTCGACCTGGTTCAAGTTCGGATTCCTCTTGAGTTACTGGAGCGACGTCCTGGAGCTGGTTACGGTCCTGACCCAGGCCGGTTACGGCCGCGACCCTCGCCTGGATGCAGCCTGGCAGTTGATCCTCGACAAACAAGATGCCCAGGGCCGCTGGAAGTTGGAGAATTCGCTCAACGGCAAAACCTGGCAGGACATCGAGGCCAAGGGCCAGCCCAGCAAGTGGATCACGCTGCGTGCCCGACTCGCGCTCAAGGCGGCTCGCTGAAACGTCTCTGGCGCGGCCGTCAACGAAAGGGGGCAACGAATCAACGAATCGCACATCGCCTGTGGTATCCGTAAATCCGTTCGCCGAATCCGTTGACAGCTATCCGCCAGCGGCGGTGGAGGGCGAAGCCCGTATTCGCGGCCTACGGGTTACCGTCGGCATGATTCTGGGGCTGCTGGCGGCTAGGCATTCGCGTGAGGAAATCCTGCTGGCAAATCCCTACCCGGAGTCGGAAGACATCGACCAGGCACTGGCCGCCGCCTGGCGCGTCGAAGAGCGTGAAGTGCTCCTGGCGGCCGCGTGACGGGCAACGGGTCACCCTACTCCGTACTCCGTACTCCGTACTCCCGACTCCCTACTCCGTACTCCCTACTCCCTACTCCGTCAAACGCAGGGTCTGTGCCACGCGGTCGAACAGGCTGGCGTCACCGAGACCGCTCAAGAGCACGATGTTACCTTTG
>JAYRNS010000624.1:0-2004 GCA_041912075.1 Anaerolineae bacterium | reverse complement strand
GGCACGCTGCCCACCACCCACGCGGTGGGTGTCACCGTCAGCGGGTCGTATGCCAGCGTAGCCGACAGTCATGGCGGCGTGGTGATGGTTGACGTGTCCAACCCCGTGCAGCCCGTGCGTGTCGCAGCGTTCGACACCCCCGGTCTGGCGCGCGGGGTCGCCGGCCTGGGCCAGCAGCTCGTCGTGGCCGACGACTACGGTGGGTTGGCCATCTGGAGCCCAGCCGGTGGTGTGCCACCGACACCAACGATGACGCCGTCACCATCGATGACACCGTCAGCCACACCAACGCTCACGCCGACGCCCACTGCTACACCAACCGTGACTCCCACCCCGGTGCGCCGCTTTTTCCCACACGTGACGCGGTCGGGTTGAGCTGGGCACGACGGGGGCCGGCCGGTCGGCCGCGAATTGCGCTCGCGAATGCGCGAATCTGGTGTGCGGCAGCATGGCTGCCGCTTTCGCCTGGTGCGGCGAAACGCGCCGGCCGGCGGCTGTCCGCGAATTGCGTTCGCGAATGCGCGAATCTGCAGTGCAGCAGGATGTAGGTCGCGGGTCCGCGACGCACTTACATCCCCATGATGGCGAGACATCGTCATGCCACCGCATGCCCGGCATAGGTCGCGCTGCTGGTCGAGGGTTTCGTCACAGCGGAGCTGTGACCTACGTGATGCAGCGAGCGAACGCCGGGCTGTGCAAGCCAGTTTCAAGTCCCGGCGATGTGCGCAGCGCGTTTGCGCACGCCAAATGACTCAATGCCGGTGGACGTGCGTCACGGTCGCCTGGTCGGTTGGCATGATGATGATTTCGTTGATATTGACGTGGGGCGGGCGCGTGGCGCAGAACACTACGGCTTCGGCAATGTCGGTGCCGGTCAGCGGCGTGACCCCGCTGTAGGTCTTGCTCGCGCGTGACTCGTCGCCATGATAGCGCACCACGCTGAACTCCGTTTCCACCATGCCGGGGTCTACCGTGCTCACGCGCACACCCGTGCCCAGCGTGTCGACGCGCAAACCCTGCGTCAGACCATTCACTGCGAACTTGGTGGCACAGTAGACGTTGCCACCCGGATAGACCTGGTGACCAGCAATCGACCCGATGTTGATCACGTGCCCACGGCGCCGCGCCACCATCGCGGGCAACACGGCGCGCGTGACGTACAGCAGCCCCTTGAGATTCGTATCGATCATCTCTTCCCAGTCATCCAACGACCCTTCGTGCAGTTTGTCTAGGCCGCGACTGAGGCCAGCGTTGTTGACCAGAACCTCGATCTCAGACCATTCCGCCGGCAGTCCGGCCACCGCCGCGGCAACCGCCGGCTGGTCGCGCACGTCCAGCGTGACGGTATGCACGATCGCACCGTAACGCATGAACAACTCCGCCTGCAGTTTCTCCAGCCGCTCAGCCCGGCGCGCGGCCAGGATCAGGCGCGCCTCCTGCGCCGCAAATGCGCGTGCACACGCCTCACCGATACCGCTGCTGGCGCCAGTAATTAAGACAATTCTGCCGTTGAGTGAATACATAGAATGGATGCTCCGCATGTCAGAATACATCTATTATAACAATGTCGCGCATGAAGGCCTAACCTTCGAGGTTCGCACCGACTCAACCAACTTTGCCACATCCCCGCCTGATGGTACAATACGCGTCGATCATACCCAGAGGAGGTTCAGCATGACCCTTGACCAGACCAAAGCCAAAGTAACCGCCCGTATCTGGCAGTCGATCGCACAGAGCGGGGTTTCGGTGTCCAGCATCCCGCAGGACCAGCTCGACACGCTGGTCGATTCCATTGCCGACGGCGTGTTGGTGGCCGTCAACGACTTCATGGAAGATGCCGGCCTGCCTGCACGGGCCGAGCTCGCTGCCGATACACCCACCACCAACGAGGAAACCATCCTCTGGGAGGGGCGCCCGTTTCTCTCATTCGTCACCTGGTACCAGATCACTTCAGAGCGCGTGCGTATCATACGCGGTCTTCTACGCAAAGATCGGGATGACATC
>JAYRNS010000623.1:0-5867 GCA_041912075.1 Anaerolineae bacterium | reverse complement strand
TTGAAATTACGGATGGTTGTGCCCTGGTGGGGCGGGTAGGGGAGCTGGGGTGTCAGCACCAGAACTTGAGCCATGGGCGCCGGTTGGTTTCTGCCGACTCAGGACCGCGCACCGTTGGTGGTGGGCTGAGTGCCCGCTTCCCCATGCACGACCTGGCGGTACACGTCAAGCGTTTCACGCGCCGCCCGTTCCCACGAGAAACGGCGAGCGCGTGTGAAGCCTTTCTGCTGCAGCTCGGACCAGATTGTGGGGTCGGTCAGGACCCGCCACAGGGCTACGGTGAGACCTTCGACATCCTGCGGCGCTACCAGCAGCGCGGCATCCCCCACCACTTCGGGCAGGCTGGACAGGTTAGAGACGATTGCCGGCGTGCCACAGGCCATCGCTTCCAGCGGCGGGATACCAAACCCCTCGTAGAACGAGGGATAGGCCAGGCAGCGTGCGGCATTGTAGAGCAGCACCAGGTCACTCTCTTCGACCGATCCCAGGAAGAGACAGCGCCCCTGCAGGTTCAGCTCGTTGACCAGGTCGTACGCCTCTTGTGACAGCCAGCCACGTGCGCCCGCCAATACCAGGCTGATGTCGAGTTTGTAGTTGTCGAGCAGGCGCCGGAAGCTGTGCAGCAGTCCTTGCACATTTTTGCGTGGCTCGATCGTGCTGACGAAGAGAACAAACGCATCGGGTACCGGGTAGCGTGCACGCACCTGTGCCAACGCTTGTTCGCGGTCCATGGGTTGGAAGATTGGATTCGCTGCCTCGTAGATGACGCTGATCTTTCGTTCGTCGACCCCCAGCAGGTTGATGATGTCGCGCCGGGTGCTTTTGGAGACCGCGATGATGTGGTCGGCGGCGTGGACGGCCCGGTCGATCTGGCCGTAGTAACGGGCGCTGTCCTTGGTCAGAAAATGTGGAAAATGCAGAAATGCCAGGTCGTGAATCGTAATCACCGATTTGCAGCCGCGGGGCAGGCGGGCGGGCGGAATGAAATCGGTGCTGTGCAGGACGTCGAGACCCAGACCCGAGATCTCGAAACTGAGCATATATTTTTCCAGCCAATGATGGGACGGCGTACGAATGGCGACACGGCGAACATTGGGCTGCTGGCTAAAGACGGAATGATCCTTGACGTGCTGCAGAATGAGAAACTCATCCGCATCGTTGAGTGCGGCAAGTGCCTGCGTGAGGCGCAGCGTGTACTGGCCAATGCCGGCACGTGTGTAATGGGTAATACGTGCATCAATTCCAATACGCATCAGCGTGGCGGTTCTCCACAAGAATCCAGGGCGCGCGCATCGAGCCAGGATGGCGCCAGTGCCGATCCGTAAACTTACGGGTGTAAAGCATCGTCGAATCTTACCACTGGCGCGGCACTCCGTCAAAGATTGGTAGCGATTACGTGTGATTCGTCATCCGTTGGCGGGTGCGTGAAATCATGCTATAATGCGGATCCAGTGCACGATTACCAAGGGCCTGCAAAAGGATAACTTTCCGTAAAATAGCCGGAATTCGCCGCAAACTGCGGTAGGCTATGCTTTTACAGGCACCAAGCGAGGCAAGGAGCTGATGGATACAACCCAAATTGCGCAGATGGTCACCTGGCTCGACGAAGAGCATCGTCGCGACCGCGGTGAGGTGGCCAAACTCCAACAGCGCATCGAAAGCCAGAGCGTCGAGATCTTGGAGCAGGCGCGGCGCATCCAGGAGCTGGAGGGACGCCTGGCCAGCACACAGGCCCAGCTCGTACGATTTACGCAGCTCGACGAGCAGATGCAGCAATTGAAGAACGAGGTCGTTCTGATGCTGCAAAAGCGTGACGAGCAAACCGAAGCCGACACTCGCGAGCGCGAACGATCGCGTGCCACCGATCGGGAAAACATGGCGCGCGGCCTGGGCGAGGTGCGCAAAGAGCTAAACCGGTTCGGCCGCATCGAGGAAGAGCTGTCCCTGCGGCGTTCCGAAGACCAGCGCTTGAGCGAGCTGGTGATCAATCTGCGCCAGCAGGTGACGACCCTGAGCAAAGAGATCGACGAACGCACACGCAGCCTGCCCTACATAATCGAACAGCGCACGCAAGACAACAAACGGATTGTCCAGCTGCAGCAGGAGACCGTCGAGCTGTTCAAACGCATCGAGGAGCATGCGAACAAGCTGCCACCGGTGCAGGAACGTTTGCAGAAGGTCGAACGGGTCATCACCAGCATCCAGCCAATTCCCCAGGACCTGAAACGCGAACAGCAGCAGTTCATCGAACAAATGCGGCTGGCCGACGCCGAACGGACGCGTGAGATTGCTTCCTGGCACGATGAGATCGACGTCCAGCGCCAGACCATCGACCGGCACAAGGAGTCTCTGCAGGCGTTCGTCGAACAGTTGGATGTCAGCAAACGAGCGGTGGCTTCGATCGCCGGCTTCCAGGACACGATTCAGCGCGATATGCACCAGCTGACCGAGCTGCAGCGGTTGTCCGAGGAACGCCAGCTAAAGGAAATCGAAACCTGGCAAGCTGAAAACGAAAAGCGCTGGAAACGCCAGATCTTGCAGTGGGAACACGATACCCAAGAACAGCAGAAGGTCAACAAGGCGCTCGCCACCCGCTTTCCACCCCTGGAGGAACGCCAGCGCCTGCATGAAGGCCAGATCCAGAAGCTCTGGAACATGCATGAGGTGCAAGGATTGCAGCGAATCGCCGATGCACAGCGTTGGCTGGCCCAACTCGAAGAGCTTCTGAAGGAACGGATGACGGCCAAGAGCCTATCCGAATAACTGCACTCAGGCGCCTTATCGAGGCGAATACCAGGTTATTCGGATAGGCTCTAAATAAGCATCCTTCCGGGGAATCACAACCGCGCGGCCTCTTCTACATCATACGAGGCCGTTCGCTGAGGGCCGTGCACCTGAGGAATTGAGTCATGCGTGTCATCGGTACCGCCGGTCACGTCGACCACGGAAAATCGACCCTGGTTCTTGCCTTGACCGGCATCGACCCGGACCGGCTCAAAGAAGAAAAAGCGCGCGAGATGACCATCGATCTCGGCTTTGCGTGGATGATGCTGCCCTATGTCCGCTCCGAGGGAGCGGACAGGGCTGATGGCGAACCCGAACGCGTCGGCATTGTCGACGTGCCTGGACACATCGACTTCATCAAAAACATGCTGGCCGGCATTGGCGGTATCGACGCGGCCCTGCTGGTCATCGCGGCCGACGAAGGTGTCATGCCGCAAACGCGTGAGCACGTGGCCATCCTGGACCTGCTTCAGGTCGCGGGTGGGGTGGTTGCGCTGACCAAAACCGACCTGGTCGATGACGAAGAGTGGCTGCTGCTGGTGCAGGACGAAATCCGAGAGCTGCTGCAAACGACGGCCCTGCGCCATGCACCCATCGTGCCGGTATCGGCGCGTAAACGAGAAGGGCTGGACACGTTACGCCAGGTGTTGGCCACGACCCTGGCGCAGATTCCGGCGCGACCCAACCGCGGGCGCGCCCGTCTGCCGGTCGATCGTGCCTTTAGCATGGCCGGGTTTGGTACAGTTGCCACCGGCACCCTGCTGGATGGTGATCTGCGGGTTGGGGATGACGTCGAGATCATGCCTGCCGGTCTGACGGCGCGCGTGCGCGGTTTGCAGACGCACAAAGAAAAGATCGACGTTGCACACCCCGGCAGCCGTGTGGCCGTGAACCTGAGCGGTGTCCACCCCGACCAGGTACCGCGCGGCCAGACGCTCAGCCGGCCCGGCACGCTTCACAGCAGTTACCTGCTCGACCTGCATCTCTACCTGCTGCCCAACGTGGCACCACTCAAACACAACCAGCTGGTCGATTTCTTCAGCGGTGCGGCCGAAGTACCAGCCTACGTCAGGCTGCTGGACTGCGAACGGCTGGAGCCGGGCAGTGAAGGCTGGGTGCAGCTGCGCCTGGTCGAACCGCTGGCCCTCCTGCGCGGTGATCATTTCATCCTCCGCCAGCCGTCACCCAGCCACACCCTGGGCGGTGGTTCGGTGGTCGACCCCCACCCACCCCGGCGCTGGCGCCGCATGCGGGCCGACGTCATCCAACGTCTGGAGACCCTTTCGCGCGGCACACCGGGCGACATCTGGCTGCAGGCATTGATGCGCGAGGAACCAGCCACACCGCGGACGGTGGATGAACGCAGCGGTCTACCTGCCAGCAGCGCAGCTGGCGCCTGGCAGGAGGTCGTGACCGGTGAGGACCTGGTAGTGCTGGGGTCACAGCCAAGTCCTGGCCCCGACACGTTGGTGATGTCACGCGGTGGTTGGAGTCAAATGACCAGCCGGCTTTTGAGTGTGCTGGCCGAATACCACCGCACCTATCCCCTGCGCAGTGGCATGCCGCGCAGTGAGCTGAAATCGCGCCTCGACCAGGGCCGGCGCAGTGCACTGACGGCCCGCGCCTTTGGTGATATCCTGACGCGTGCCGAAGCAGATGGTCTGCTGCACGTGACGGAATCCGTCGTTTACCAGGCGGGGCACCAGGTGACGTTTACCCCCGCCCAGGACAAGCTGGTGCAGCAGCAGCTGGCCCTGTTTCGCCGCCAGCCGTTCACGCCGCCCGGAATCGATGAGATACGCAGTGTAGTGGGTGACGACGTGTTGGCAGCACTGTTCGAGCAAGGGCAACTCGTCAAGCTCAACGACGACGTGGCGCTGGACACCGCCGCCTACCAGGAGATGGTCGACGCCATTCGCCAGATTATCCAGCAGGAGGGCAGCGTCACCGTGGCACAGGTGCGCGACCGGTTCAACACCAGCCGCAAGTATGCCCTGGCTATTCTGGAATATTTGGACGCGCAGCGGGTGACGCGGCGGGTGGGGGATGCGCGGGTGTTGCGATTTTAGATTTTGGATTGGCGATTTTGGATTGGTCCAGGCTGCCGTGGACGGGCTGGCCGTCCAGGATGGTGGCGACGATATGGCGTAATCACACGAATGCCGTCCGCGAATGCGGTCCACGGATACGCGAATCGCCGATCTGGAGTGTGGCAGCGGAGCTGCCGCTTAGCGCCGCGTAGCGGAATCAGCCTTCCGCGAATGGCCGGCCGATTTTGAATTGTGGATTGGCGACTTCAGATGGCACCGTGTATGATCTGACCGTCGAGAATCGTGGCAGCGACCTGGATCGACAGAATCTCGGCCGGGTCGCAGGTGTAGAGGTCACTCGAGAGAACAACCAGGTCAGCCACTTTGCCAGGCGTGATCGACCCCTTGATGCCCTCTTCCCCGCTGGCGTACGCCGCACCCAGCGTGTAGGCGCGCACGGCCTGCGCCACGCTGATGCGCTCCTGGCCAATCCAGCCGTCTTCACGGGGTGTGCCGTCGGCGCGGCGCCGGGTGACCGCGGCGTGAATCCCCGCCAGCACGTCGAACGACTCGACCGGCGCATCCGAACCAAAGGCCAACACAGCCCCGGTCTGGGCGATGCTGTGCCAGGCGTAGGACCAGCGTGTACGCCCGGCACCCCAGTGCCGTTCGGCATTCAGCATGTCCGACGTCGCGTGGATCGGCTGCATCGACGCCACCAGCCCGGCACGCGCCAGCCGGGGCAGGTCACTGGGGTGAATGACCTGGACGTGTTCGACGCGGTGGCGCAGCGGGGGCCAGGGACGGTTGGGGGCCGCTTGCCCGGTCTGCCACTCCGGCTCGCTGCGTCGCACCGCCTCGAAGGTGTCAAGCACGGCGCGATTGGCCCGGTCACCAATCGCATGCACCATGACGCTGAACCCACCGGCACTCGCGCGCAGGGCTTCTTCGGTGAATTCTTCCGGATCGATCGTACACACGCCGCGCCAGTTCGTTTCCCCATGGTACGGCTCGAGCATCCAGGCGGTACGCGACCCCAGTGCCCCGTCGGCA
>JAYRNS010000622.1:0-5555 GCA_041912075.1 Anaerolineae bacterium | reverse complement strand
CGTCCTCACGTTTCACGTCCTCACGTTTCACGTCCTCACGTTTCACGTTCTCACGTTTCACGTCCTCACGTCCTCACGTCCTCACGTTTCACGTCCTCACGTTTCACGTCCTCACGTTTCACGTTCTCACGTTTCACGTCTTGGGGCGGGTGTGTCACGCGCCGCGTGCGCGCAGCCCTTTGGGGTAGTGATTCTTTACGATCCCCTGCGAGCGCTTTCCCCAGCCGAGGGGGAAACCTTCGACACAGACGACCAGCCAACCATCAGGACCCGGGTGATGGAACGACTCACCGTGTAGATAGGCCACCAGGTTGGGTGCATCGGCTGGCAGGTCGATGACCTGGGTGAACTGCGAGGCTGCCAGCGCCAGGGCCAGGGCGTGAGCGGGCACAAAGCGGTCGTGATGCAGCTCGCCCAGCCACCAGCCAGGCCGTAGGGCACGCAGATCGGCCATGGCCGGTGCGCCGTCGGGCCACAGATACAGGTGTGTCCCGCGCTGCAGCAGCTGGCCACGCGGGGCGTCCAGCAGGGTGGTGCGGCAGAACGCATCCCATGCTTGCTGCATGGGACGTGTGACGGCTGGCAGCGAGTTCGCTGGCTGCGCAGCCGTGCGCAGTCCGTCCGACTGGTGCTGCATGAGGGCCAGAAAATGCCCTTCGCCGCAGAGCTGGTGTGGCCACAGACGCGCCATATGCTGATGACCGGCGTAACGGCGGTCACCCGGCGCCAGGCCAGCCGCAAATGGCCCTGGCACCAGCGCAAATTCTGGGTGTTTGCCCAAGAACTGCATCACCGTCTCTTCGTTTTCGGTCGTGTTGAAGGTGCAGGTGCTGTAAAGCAGCCAGCCGCCGGGACGAACGAGCTGCGCGGCATGCTGCATGATATCCTGCTGGCGGCGAGCACAGCCCTGCACCTGGGCAGGACTCCACGCGATACGGGTACCTTCAGCCAACTGTCGGCGCAACATGCCTTCGCCGGAGCAGGGTGCATCGACCAGGACGCGATCAAACGCGGCCGGCCATTGCTGTGCCAGGCGCGCGGGTGTTTCGACCATCACGATGGCCCGGCGCACCCCCCAGCGATCCAGGTTTTCCACCAGGGCAGCCGCGCGCGGCTGCACCGTCTCGTTGGCTACGAGCACTCCGGCGTCCTGCATCAGCGCGGCCAGGTGGGTTGCCTTGCCCCCCGGTGCACTGCACAAGTCCAACACGCGCTCCCCAGGCTGCGGGGCCAGCCATTCGGCCACGGCCATGGCACTGGGGTCCTGCAGGTAAAACAAACCGGCAGCGTGCAGTGGGTGTTTGCCCAGGCCGGGTTCGTTTGTCACGGGCGATGGTGGGTCCAAACAAAAACCGGCTGTGCACCAGGGCACCGGTGTCAGGTGGTAGGCAATCAACCGGCGTTGCACGGCCGCCGGCGTCGTTTTGAGGGTATTGACGCGCAAGCCGCTGACGGGTGGCTGTTGGAGTGCGGCGCCAAACGCATCGGCCTCGTGACCGAGGAGGGGGGACAGCGTCGAGAGAAACGCCTGGGGCAGGGCCATGAGTCAAAAAGGGGGTTGCAGGTGATGGATCATCCCCCTACAACCCCGTCCAGTCCGCTCATAGACCGTTGACGCGTTTCATCACGGCCACGACGTTCATGCCGCCGAAGCCAAACGCATTGACCAGAGCGTAGTGCGACCGCTGGTGGCGGATCTGGTTGGGCACATAGTCCAGGTCGCATTCGGGGTCGGGCACGCTGTAGTTGATGGTGGGAGGGATGACGTCGGTATACAGACTAAGGGCAGCACCCACGGCGGACATGGCACCCGCCGCACCCATGGTGTGGCCGATCATGGACTTGGTGGACGTCACGGGGACGCTGTACGCGTGTTCGCCCAGCGCCCGTTTGATCGCCTGCGTCTCTACGGCATCATTGAGGATGGTACCCGTGCCGTGCGCGTAGATCAGGTCGATATCGTCGGGCTGGACGCCGGTGGATTTTAGCGCGAGCTGGATGGCGCGGGTGGCGCCGTCGCCGCTTGGTTCGGGTGCCGTGATGTGAAAAGCATCGGCGGTCACGCGCCCACCCAAGATTTCGGCATAGATGCGGGCACCGCGCGCCCGGGCATGTTCTTCACTTTCCAGGACGAGCGCCGCAGCGCCTTCGCCGACCACGAAACCGTCGCGTTCTTTGTCGAACGGCCGGCAGGCATGCTGCGGATCGTCGTTGCGTGACGATAAGGGTCCCATCTTAGCAAAGGCCGACATGACCAGGCGTGACATGGCTGATTCAGCCCCGCCGGCGATGATGACATCGGCCTCATCACGCTGGATGACGTGGTAGGCCTCGACGAGCGCGTAGTTGCCGCTGGCGCAGGCGGCGGTCGACGTCATGACCGGTCCACGGGCGCCCAGTTCGATCGAAATCATGCACGACACGGCATTGGACATGATATTGGGCACGAGGAATGGGCCGATGGAGCGGGGACCACGGTTGTAGACCGTATAACAGCCCTCTTCCATTTCGATGATACCGCCGCCGCCGGTGTTCATGTTGACGCCGACGCGTTCGCCATTCTCTTTGCTCATGTCGAGGTCTGCGTCGATCACTGCTTGTTTGGCCGCGGCCACCGCCATGTGGATCGCGCGCGCCGTTCGTCGTACCGTCTTGTGGTCCAGGTAGTCCTGTGCATTAAAACCTTTGACTTCACAGGCAATCCGTACGGGAAGATCGGTCGCGTCGACAGCCGTGATGTACCCTGCACCCGACACACCAGCCAGCAGGTTATTCCAATAGGTTGGCACGTCATTACCAATCGGTGTGATGGCTCCCAGGCCAGTAACAAACACTCGAGTCATACCAGGTCGCTCCTATGAGAACGATCATTTCTAATTATTGGCGCGCATGATCCGGTGCACAACAGCCGCTCCATGATAGTGTGAAACAGGTACTCTGTCAAAAAATACTGTTTGAAACCTGATGTCCTACCGGTTACTTGACACCGCGGGACAAAAAAATACAATGACAGGACGAGGAAATGGCTGTATGCGACGTCTTGGCCTGACCATTTTGCTGCTTTGCCTTGTCCCGCTGGCCGGGGCAGGCGTGTTATCTGAATCGTATCGTCTGTATGTTCCGTTCGTGCCGGTTTTGGACGGAGGACCGACTCATACACCGACGCCAACGATCACGCCGACCGCGACTGCCACCGCCACGGACACACCGACGCCCACAGCATCGGCGCAACCGTCGTCGACCTTCACACCCACCGCGACCCATACGGTCACCCCAACGCCCACCGCCACCCCGACCGCGACCCCCACCACCACGCCGACGACCGTCGCTGGCGGGCTGCCGGTTCCGGTGCCAATCAACCCAGGGAGCCCGCAGTGGGCGCGTTTTCAGGCCCACGCAGCTTACGACCCGACTCACGCACGATTTCTGGTCGTTTGGCACGACAAGCGCAACGATCCGGGGCGCGAATGGTCTCTGGGTTATGGGTTGGATAACAACGGGGATCTGTACGGCCGGTTGGTGCTGCCAGACGGTACCGCCCTGGGCAGCGCCGACATTGCCATCAGCACGACGCCGCAGGATGCACAGTGGCCGTTTGTCGTGTTCAACACCCAGGTCCAGGAATACCTGGTGGCGTGGCAGGAGGTCGATCCCAACGCGACACCGGCCAACTGGAACCAATTCACGTATTGTTACAACATCCGGGCGCAGCGCATCAGCGCTGGTGGTGCGCTCCTTGGCGAGCCCATTCTCGTGTCGGGGGCAATCGATTGCCAGTGGGTACCCATTGTCAGTTATGATACAGCCACCAACCGCTACCTGATCATCTGGCACGACCATCGTTACCGCCAGGGCATGACACCACCGCGCGTACCGGAGACAGCGAAAGAGATCTTTGGGCAATGGTTGTCGTACACTGGCCAGGGATTGGAGCTGACCGGTGACAATTTTGTGGTGACGACCGATACAGCCCCGCCCTATGCCCCGGCGCCACGGTACCAGCAATACGCTGCCATTGCCTATCACGATGGGCAGCACGACCTGTTTTGGAGTGACGACCGGACAGGCACCGGCCTCGACGAGACGTTCGACATCTACCAGCAGCGGCTTACGAGCGGACAAACCCTTGCCAATGGTAACACGCTCACTTATGGTGCCGCCGGCACGCAGGAGAAACCACGCGCGGCCTTCAACCCCGCGGTGAACCAGGTTTGGGTCGTCTGGCAGGATTACCTCAACCCGCCGCCGGCACCTGACCCCGGACCGACGGACATACGCTTGCAGCGGTTGGATGCTAGCGGTGCGGTTGTAGGTGGCGTGCAGTTAGTGGCAAGCAATGTGGGACGCTGGCCGGTGCCCGACATTGCCTGCCGCCCGGGAGGCACCTGCGACGTCGTCTGGAGTGGCTCGGGCGCTGGGGCTGGCATCTGGCTGGCCCGTTATGCCGCCACGGGGGTGATCCAGGGCGACCCCCGCCGCCTGTCGTCCGGTCCAGGCAGCGACCCGCGGCTGGTGGTAGCGGCCGGGAATAATCTGTGGGCAGTCTTTGTCGGCGGTGGTCATGTGTGGGTGGCCACGCTGCCAGCTGGATAATGGACACCAGAGGGTGAAACAAAGCGGCATTCAGTTGCGTATTCAGTACAATCCTGCGCGCAATGGGAGGGCATGGTTATGATCGAAGCATTTTCGAACGTATTTACCGCCTTCGGCCTTTCTACGGCTGCTGGCCTCAACGCCTACCTGCCGCTTTTGATTGTGGCGCTGCTGGCCCGCTACACCGATCTGATCACGCTCAAAGAGCCGTGGAATGTGCTGGAAAGCCCGTGGATCATTGGTCTTCTGGTGGTGCTGCTCATCATCGAGGTTCTGGCTGACAAGGTGGCGGGCATCGATCACGTCAACGACGTGATCCAGACATTCATCCGGCCGGCGGCCGGTGCCATTCTGTTTGCGGCCAATGGCAACGTCATTAGTGACCTTCATCCGGTACTGGCCCTAGGTTTGGGTGTTCTGGCCGCGGGCTCGGTGCATGCAGTAAAGGCAACGGCCCGACCAGCGATTACCGTCACCACGGCCGGCCTGGGCAACCCCGTTGTCAGTGTGCTGGAAGACATCGTCTCGGCCACCTTGACGATCATGGCCATCCTGCTGCCGATCATTACCGTGCTCGTGATTATCCTGATGGCGATTCTGTTCGTGCGCTGGCGACGCAAGCGCAGGTTGGCGGCGCAAAGCGTGTCGCCGGCCGCCGGGCCGTAAACGTCACCCGCCCGTGCCGGTTATGTGGTTGTCGTTTCAGGGGTGGCTGGAGCGTGGGAGCCGGCTGCGCATGTTCACTTCTGGCCCCAACAAGTGACGCCAGGCTTCGATGCGCTCACCGGTCTGGCGCAGCCAGGTGAAGAAGTCTTCGACCTCGCGCCGCCGCTCTGGGTCCGACGTGATATTGTAGAACGTGAGACCGGCGGCGCGCCGCGTTTCGAGCAGGTTTTCCTGTACGAGCAATGACATCGCGGCCCGAATTTCCTTGGGGTCACCCCCGGCGAACGCAATCAGGT
>JAYRNS010000621.1:0-1786 GCA_041912075.1 Anaerolineae bacterium | reverse complement strand
GAGGAGAGTGACGTACCCGGCACCTATCTGGCCGACGGGGTGCTGGACGGCAAGGTGCAGCTCTTCGACGATGCTACCCCGGTCTATCTGCGCTGCCAGGTCACCGATGGCAGCGGGCGGCTGGTGTCATCGGTCCAGTTCGAGGCCCTGGGCGACACCTACAAAAACTTCTTCTTCTCTGTCGAGCGCGAACGCGGGCAAACGGACCACGAAGACCTGCTGGCGGTGGGCCGGGCTTATCTGGAGTTTGGGCCAGACCAGCTGGTTTCGCTCACGATTACCACCGAACCCGCAGAGCCGGCCGATCCGTGGACCGCACTGACGGCTGAGCAGGCACGACAGGCCGCCTTGCTGGCCGAGGCCGGTCTGACCCAGGCGCCAGCCTGGATACAGCAGCTGGTGCTGGCCGCGGACCAGTTCATCGTGGGGCGCGGCGATGGTCACACCGTGATCGCCGGTTACCCCTGGTTCACCGACTGGGGCCGTGACACGATGATCAGCCTGCCCGGTCTGACGCTCAGTACCGGCCGGCCTGAGCTGGCAGTATCGCTGCTGCGCACCTTTGCACAGCATGTGAGCCAGGGCATGCTGCCAAATCGTTTTCCCGACGCCGGTGAAACGCTGGGTGACCAGGACTACAACACGGTCGACGCCACCCTGTGGTACTTCGAGGCGGTGCGGGCCACGGTAGAGACCACGGGCGACGAAACACTGCTGCGCGACCTCTACCCGATCCTGGTTGACATCATCGCCTGGCACGAACGCGGCACACGTTTTGGCATTCACGTCGACCCGGCGGATAGCCTGCTCTACGCGGGTGAGGCTGGCGTCCAGCTCACCTGGATGGATGCCAAGGTCGACGACTGGGTCGTCACGCCGCGTGAAGGCAAAGCCATCGAGATCAACGCCCTGTGGTACCATGCACTGCTTGTCATGGCCGATTTTGCCCGGCAGCTGGGCCACGACCCGCAGCCCTATCGGGCGCGGGCGGAACAGGTGCAGGCGGCTTTCGCCAAATTCTGGAATCCCGCCCTGGATTATTGTTTTGACGTCCTCGAAGGTCCGCAGGGGAACGACCCTGCCATGCGGCCCAACCAACTGCTGGCGGTGTCCCTGCCACACAGCCCGCTGACACCGGCTCAGCAGCAGCAGGTGGTCGATGCCTGTGCCCGCGACCTGGTGACCTCGTTGGGACTGCGCTCACTGGCACCGTACGAGCCTGGTTACATCGGCGTGTACTCGGGCGATCGTTACGCACGCGACGGTGCCTACCATCAAGGTACCGTTTGGGCCTGGTTGATCGGGCCGTTCGTCCAGGCTCACCTGCGCGTCTATAGTGACCCCGTGCTGGCACGTTCCTTTCTCGAACCGTTCAGCCACTTCATTCTGGATGCCGGCCTGGGCAGCATCAGCGAGATCGCCGACGGCGATGCACCCTTTACCCCGCGTGGCTGCCCCTGGCAGGCCTGGAGTGTGGCGGAAGTGCTGCGGGCGTGGCGCTTGTGTCGTGAGGCGTGATTCGTGACATGTGATGGCGTGATGCGTGATTCGTTTATTCGTGACCCTAATTCGTTGACGGCCGGCCCAAGCCCATGACGCGCTTCCTGTTCGTATCGGCACCACTGCCCGGTCACCTCGACTGGGGTGGTTACCTGCGCACGGCGGCGGCGCTGGTTCGCCTGGGGCATGACGTCACCTGGGTCAGTACGCCCAGCGTGACCGGCCAGGTCGCCGCGGCCGGCGTGCCCTTCACCCCCGTCGAAGCGACCGGCTGGCATCTCCCGGT
>JAYRNS010000620.1:0-2920 GCA_041912075.1 Anaerolineae bacterium | reverse complement strand
GGAAATCAGCTCGCGCAGGAAAATCTCCCGGTCGGTGTACAACGAGTGGACCAGGATGTGGAGCAGCTGCTGGATCTCTGCACGAAACTCGAATGATTGGGGTATCTGGTCGCTCATTGATTCACTCTCACCACAGGTGTGATTTGCCAGGTGCCAGTGGTCGTTTGGCCACGCCATCAGGGCAAGATCGAAATTTACCACAAAGACGCAAAGTCACAAAGTTTATTCTTACGCCTTATGCTGCCCGCGCCGGCAGTGTGACCGGCGGTGCGACCTGGCCGCCGGCGGTAGAGGCAGCGAACGACGTTGCCGCCTACCAGTAGAACGTCTACCGGGTGGTGGCCGGCCGGCGTAGGCGATAAATGGCCCACACGCCGACCAACACCAGGGCGAGGGCACTGATCACCAGGCCAAGATGCACACTGTCCGGTGCGTAGACCAGGTCGATGCGGCTGCTGCCGGCGGGTACCGCGAGGCCGAGCAGGGTCAGATCGGCGCGCCATACCGGTACCGACCGCGCCTCCGATGCATCGCTGGTGGTCAGCGTGGCACGCCAGCCAGGCATCCAGTTTTCGCTGACGACGAGCAGCCCGCCGTTTTCACTCTTGACGTCGATGTGCAGCCGGTTGGGTGCCAGCCGCGCCAGCTGGATGGCGTTGGTGCCTGGCGCGGTGGCTTGGACCGTCATTTCGCTGTCAGATGGTCCGCCGTCCTGGGCCTCTGGCAAAGGTAGAAGCGCCAGGTTGTCCACATCGAAGGTCGGGTCGGCCAGGCGCGTTTTGGCGTCTTTGTCGTCGACACGCAGCCACTGCGATGCAACCCACGCGCGCTGCGGGGTCTGGGTCAACCGGTGCAGATAGGTCGTTTCGCTGCCTTGGGGAAACTCGGCCAGCTGCACCGCCGGCTGGGATGGCGTGTCTGTCCAGGTCAGTAAGTGCTGCACGCCGGTCAGCCGCCACATCCGGTCCATGGGGAAATTGTCGAACAAGGCCGCGTAACGTGCCAGACGCAGCGGGCTGGCACCCCAGACGTCCTCGACGTGCGCCGGCATGCCGTAGTTCTCGAATACTCGATACTCGTTGTGCACACGGCCGGGCAGCCCCTGGGCCGCGCCACCTTGCTCAGCCACCGCGGCCTGCACGGCCATCGCGGCGGGTGGCAATTCGACGGCGGCGGCCGTACTCCCGCTGATGGTGATCGTTCCCCAATTCACCACCAACAGATCGACGATGCACAAACCCACGAGCAGCCCCGTGCGTCGCCGTGACCAGCCGCCCGGCCACAGGATCAGCAGCAGCGCCACCGTCACGCCGGCACTAAACACTACCGCCGTGACCACTGCGCCAGCATCCGCGGCCAGCGGGTGTGTCATCACAAACCCGGCCAGCCCCAGCGCTAGCAGAATGGCAAACCCCGCCACGTAGTACCGGCGCACGCGCGGCGTCAGACCAGGCAGCTGTGCGGCTCCCAACCCTGCCAGCACGCTCAGCCCAAACGTCACCAGGTACGCAGCACGTTCCTGTCCGCGGAAGAGGTTCCACCCCGGCAGCCAGCGGTAGAACAGCGGGTAAAGAAAACCGTTCTGCCCATAACTGACCAGCAGCGCCAGCACCACCATACCGGCGAAAAACATCATCACGCCGGCGGGCGCGACCGGTGCCGTTCTCGTCCAGCGCCGGGTTACGGCGCTGCCAACGGCCAGCAACGCCAGGCCCAAGGCGGCCACGCCTACATACAGCGGTGAAAAGAAGGTCAGCACCGCCGGCACGAGCACCTGCCAGGTATCACCCACCGGGAATCCACCGCTGACATAAGCATAATCGACGCCGGCGCGCACGCTGAGGCTGGAAAACTCGAGGCTGGGCAGCAGCTGCGCGGCGCACAGTCCGATGGTGAGTCCATAAAACAACAGACTGCGCCCAACCAACCGCCTGCGCCGCCGCTCGGACCCACCCGCCAGTCCCGGCCAGACCACTAACAGCACGAGCCATGCGGTCACCACGTAACTGATGTATAGAAATGACTGGGTGTGACCTGCCAGGAAGGCACTGGCATAGGCCAGGGCCGCGCCAACCCACCAGCGCGACTGGTCCGGGCGTGTGATGCCGCGCCGCAGCAGCCACAAAATCAGTGGCAGCCAGATCACGGCGCGCAAAATGGCCAGCTGCAAAGGGGGATACCCGGTGAGATAGCCGGAAAAAGCGAACACACTGCCCGCCAGAAACGCCGGCCCGCTGTGCTTTATCAGGTCGCGCACCAGCAGATAGGTGAAAAAACCGGCGAGCGCCGTGTGGAGAACGACTTCCACTTCCAGCCAATACAGCCGGGCAGCCAGGCTCTGCCAGGGGAGGGTCAAAAACAGCACCAGGTTAC
This sequence comes from Anaerolineae bacterium, assembly GCA_041912075.1. Lineage (GTDB taxonomy): Bacteria > Chloroflexota > Anaerolineae > SSC4 > Amarolineaceae > SSC4. Next base: position 547 of record JAYRNS010000620.1, on the reverse strand, counting down.
TCAGGGGGTAGAACACTGCCGCCTGTACGTCGGCCAGAAACGGGTGACCGGCGTAGGTGTACGGGTTCCACAGCGGCAGCCGTCCCGCCAGCAGCTCGCTGCGCCAGAACTGGCTGAAGGGCAGAAAGTGCTGGTTAAAATCGCCGGCCAACAGCGTCTGCTGGTCCAGCAGAACCGGCGCATAGAACAAAACTGCCAGCACGGCATAGCCAATGAACGCCAGCCAGTTGGTGCGGTGTATGATGGCACGTAAACCCTTCGGGTCTTGCAGACCCGAAGGGTTTGCAGCGTGAACATTCTGCTCCATACGCCAATTATACCACGCGACTGCAGCCGGGGCAGGTTTGAACGCACCTATGCAGCCAGACCCCCATGCCGGCTTGAGTTTGTCTGCCGGCGCCGGATTCCCCGCCGTGACCGGCACCTGGGCGCCCCGGAACACACACCCTCGCGCTGCGACCCTCTACCGGACACGCTGCCGGTCACTGTTCCCCGCCGTGACCGGCACCTGCGCGCCCCCGAACCCACACCCTTGCGCTGCGCCTCT
>JAYRNS010000619.1:0-7174 GCA_041912075.1 Anaerolineae bacterium | reverse complement strand
GGCTGCCAGCGTGCCTTCGACCAGGGGTGCCTCGCACAATTGAACGTGCGGGCGCATCTCGTCATCCAGAAAGTCAAGCGCCATTTCGGCACTCAACACGGCGCTGCCCAGGTCCATCAGCACGAGGACACCATCCGGGTCAAATACCTCCTGGACAGCCTCCAGGACCATCATGGCATCGGTGCCGAGGGCAAACTGATTGGGACCTTCATCACGAATACCGCCAGCCGTGGCAATCTGCACCTGCGGTGGCGCCATCTGCCGCGCCAGCTCCAACACACCCTGGGCGAGGGTGTGGCTGTGTGAAACGATAACCAGGCCAACCATGCGGCCTCCCTACATGAGCATCGATGGTCGGGTACGAGCGCCCGACAGTGGTGGTGGCGAAAAAAGGCTCAGCCGGTGGTCAGTGCAGCGACCAGTTCGCGGCAGAAATCTGGGATATCGGGCACGACGCGACCCCACACCAGGTTGCCATCCCGGAATGCCGGTTCGTCGACCCAGGTGGCGCCGGCGTTGACCAGGTCATCCTTGATGCCCAGGCTGCCGGTGGCGCGGTAGCCGCTGACGATGCCGGCCGAAATGCCCACCAGGCCAGCGTGGCAGATCATGCCGATGATTTTGCCCTGGTCATGGAATCCTCGAACGAACGCCTTGATGGCATCATAGCGGCGCAATTTGTCCGGCGCCCAGCCACCGGGCACGATCAACCCATCGAACATGTCGGCGGTGACGCTGTTGGCTGCCACGTCCGCCTTACCCGTCAGGCAGCCGGCTTTACTGTGGACCGTCTTGCCTTTCTCCAGACCCACCACGGTGACGATGGCGCCTTCTTCCTGCATGCGCATCAAAGGCACCCAGAATTCCAGGTCTTCGAATCCCTCTTCGACCAGGATGGCAATACGTTTACCCTGTAACTGCATCATAACTCCTCACTGCAATCATACTCACCACAAAGAACACAGAGATCACACAATTATTTTGTGTGTTCTGGGTGTGCCTTGTGGTCAAAACTGCGAACAGCATGGACACTCCGCTACCTCGTGCTGCCGCCATAGCAGCTCACCGGTCAGCAGCTCCGGTGGTAATGGTTTGAAGCCAGCCGCGCCGCAGAGACAGCCGTACCAGCCGCCGGTAAAGGTCTGCCAGGGCCTGGCTGCCCACAGGTCGATGGCTTCGCAGCCAAATCCCCAGCGGGCGTTGGTCAGGAGGCGCCGGCAGCCGGCCGCGCGCAGGCGTTGGATATAATGACCAACGTGCGTGCAGTGGCGCATCAAGAGAACGCCCACCGTCACATCGCATGGGTACGACCACGTCAGGGCGTCGGCCTGGATGACGTGCAGGTTGGTCGGGAGCGCGGCTGGGTCGATGCACGGCAGAACGTCGGGCCGGCGTTCGATGGCATACACGCGGCAAACGACGGGGGCCAGGCGGCGTGCCAACCGCAGGTCACCGGCACCAATGTCCAGGACCACGTCGGCCGGCTGGACGTGTGCCAGCACGAAGTCGTACGTCTTGTCGTCGTAAGGTGCCCAGGCGTTTTCCCACCAGTCGCTGGTCATCCGAGGCTGGTCTGGACAGCTGCTGGCCAGTTCCAATGGACTGGCCAGCAGGTCCGATTGCGGTACATGCACAGTGCTGACGATCTATTCGTTGACCAGTTTGCGCGTCTCGAGGTCGTACAGACCGTACGCCGCCGCCAGCACCTCGATGGGATGGCGGCTGGGCAGGTGCGTGCCATGTTCCAACTGCCAGCGACAGGTTTCCGAGTCGCAGGCCGTCATCGTGATGCCGTTGCCCTGCGCACGCACGAAGTCAAAAAGCTGCCGACCCACGTCCATGCCGATCTGGTATTTTTCGACCTTGTAGCCGTAGGTCCCGGCGATACCGCAGCAGGGCGCCTCACTGTCACGTACCTCGAGCCCTGGAATCAGCTGCATCACCTCCATGGCCGGCTTGCCCACGCGGTGGGCCCGGTATTGGCATGGTGGGTGGTACGGCAGCACCATGTTCATGGGACGGAAATCGGTCTTGAGCTGCCCCTGGTCGTACAGGTCGCGCAGCCACTCGAAGATGTCCCAGGTGCCCATGGTCAGGGCATGTGCCCGCTCATCGTGCATGTCCAGCAGCTCCGGTGCCTCTTCCTTGAGGGTCAAGGTACAGCTGGTGCTGGTGCCAACGACCGGCAGCCCCTGGATGGCATAGTCGGCCATGTAGTTGACGTTGCGCTGGTGGTACTCGGCAGCCGTGTTGAATTCGCCGTTGCTCAGCAGCGGCAGACCACAGCAGTTCTGCGGTGGCACGATAACCTCGAAGCCGTTGTGCTCGAAGACGGCCACCGCCGCTTTGCCGATGAACGGCTCGTAGTACATAGTGGCACAGCCGTGGTAGTAGACTACTTTCTTTTCCGACTTGAGCCGGCGGTCGGCGCTGCGTTTCATCCAGTCGCCAAACGTGCCATCCGTGCTCCAGCGCGGCAGGGGCGCCTCGCGCGCAATGCCCATGACCTTCTCGGCCATGAAACGGCTGAAGGCGTTGTGCATGCCAAAATTAGCCAGGCCCGGTACGACACTGCCGATCTTACCCAGCATCTCGTTGCGTCCCAGGAGCCGGTTGCGCAGGGGGATGCCGGTTTCGGCGACAATGGCCGCCCGCGCCCGGGCATTCATCTCGGCGATCTTGACGCCCGACGGGCACACTTCGTTGCACACGCGGCAGCCGGAGCAGTAGTCGACCGAGATGTCGGGTGTTTTGGCCTGTCCGTTTTCACGGAAGCGCTGCGCTTGCGGTCCTGAATACTTGGGCCCGTGAAACTTGTCGGTGACGGCCGCCACCGGGCAGTAACTGGTACAGACGTTGCACTTGATGCATTCGTCCAGGGTGACATCGACGGATTGCCAGGATATTGTGTGCATGGCTATATCCTTATCTGCTGCGCAGCACTCACACCGGTGGCAACAGCGATGCCCTCCAGGCTGCGTTCGTTGATGGGGTCGGCATCGGCCAACAAACCGCCGGCGGCCCACAGGTTGCTGTAGACAGGTTGGCCATCGCTGCCGAGGGGCTGGAACTTCTGGTTGACGGTCACGCCACCCTGGAAGACGGGGTGGCCCGACGGGTCCATAAACTGCGGGTGGAACCACTGGCTGCGCCGCTGCGGTACGGTGAGGGGCAGGTCGAAGACCACTTCCCACACCCGGCCATTGTGATCGGTATTGAACCCAGCGCCAAGGATACCACCCGTGGCCAGCAAGAACGTCTTTGCCCGGTGTCGCAGGGGACGTGAACTCGTGGCTGTTTCCACCCAGGCGACGCGGCCATCGACGGCCTGGAAGCCAATCGCCTCCTGGTTGAGCTCGATGCGCACGCCCAACGCGCCCAGCTGCCGGGTGAGGGCTTTGTGCAAGCGAAAGCCGGGCACACTGGGTGGCAAGGTTGGGATCTCGAACACCGGCGCGCCAGTCTGGGCGCGCAGGTCCTCTATGATGCGCGTGTGGTTGTCCATGCCCAGGATGGCCGGCAGACCGATGCGCTCGCCGGCTTTGACGATCCCTTTGAGCTCGCGCCCCAGCCTGGCAGTCCGCAAAGACTCGTCCAGCGCCTGCGCCAGCTGGATGGTATTGCGATCACCCTTGTCGGTCAGAAGTTCCAAAGGAAGGAACACGGCCCGTGCCGTGTGCCCCTGGCTGGTCAGATTACTGGCGATCAGCTCAGGAAAGAAGTCACGCAAACCGCGGAAACCGACGATAACGAACGGTTCCTGACGCTGCAGGTCACCAGCCGTCTGGGCGCGCGGCGCCAGAAAGGTCGGCCGGGCTGCACCGATGGGTGACGGCAGCAACCAGTTATCTCCCGCCGTGCTGGCACCCACATACGGCAGGCCCGCCTCCTGCGCCCACATTTTGAACGATTCGAGGGCATTGGCGATGGATGCCGGTGTCAGCAGGGCATAGGGATGGCTGGGATGTTCCTGGCTGAAGGTGGTTACCGTGTCGAGCGGGCGCGCAACCGGTTGGCGCGGGGCGTCGTTGTCAGCGCCCGTACCGTTGTAACCGAGGACATCGACGGTGCCAGCGTTCCAGTGACTGGTGGCCAACCCCTTGGTAATGATTCGCACCTTGAGCCCGTTTTTGGCTGCCGTATAGGCCGCTGACAATCCGGCCAGACCGGCGCCGATGATCAGCACATCATCCATGAGGTTTCTCCAGATTTTCGTTCGGCGTGGTATCTGTTTGGAAGAACACGGTCAACGGGCTCTGTTTGTTGCCGACAGGCAGGTGATCGGCGTTCATCAGGCTGAGGTAAATCAGCTCGTCCAGGCGTTCCTGCTTGAGCTGCTGCCCCCACAATATGGGCACCAGCCCTTTCCATCGTTCCTGCAGGAAATCATGCAGCAGCAAATTGGCCTGCTCGATCGACATCGCCACGCGCGGCGGTCCGGACGGTTGTTCGTGTCCGTTCGTATTATGGGCGGGCGACTGCAGATAAGCCACTTCCCACGCCGAGCCTTCTTCGCTCACTTGCAGTTCGTAGGCGTCCGGGGCCGGCGGCGGCGGGCGTACGCCCATCTCGTGCAGGATGCCGGTGGCGCGATAGGTGCAGAAGCCACCCTGACAAGGACCCATACCCAGGCGCACGTCGCGCCGCAGGTCGTCCAACGTGACCAGGGGGTTGCGCTGCGCGGCATTTTCCACCATCGCGCGCGTGACGAGCTCACATTCGCACACCAGGTCGCCTTGCAGCTTGTTGTGCTCGATCTCGTGCAAACGATGACCCAGCCAGTAGGTACCCTGCTCGATCCCCGGCACGGGTGTACTGGCGGTGATACACGGCTTACGTGTGCCGAGTTGTTCAGTGGCCGCATCCACCGTCTTTTCCGCCATGAGCCGGAAGGTCGTCCATTTGCCACCCAGGATCGAGAGAAAACCCTGCATTCCATCGCGCTCGTTGTGGCGCAGCAGGGTAAAGGCGCGCGTGGCTTCGCGGCTGGAGCCGGTGTAACTTTCCTGGTACAACGGCCGCACACCGGCCCAGGCGCGCACGACACGCGCCTGGCTGATGCCGGGGATCAGTTTTTCACCCTCACTCAGCATGAGCTGCACTTCCCACGGTTCGATGCGCAGATTCTCCGGATCCGTCACGCGTTCGTCGGTCGTGCCGATCACGGCCACGGTGTGAATGGGCACGATAATGTCGCCATCGGCGGGTTTTTTGCAGCGGTTTAGCACGGTATTGTTGACCCGATGGTTCATGGCGACCATCGTGCCCTTGCCGGGGATGACGTTGATGGTGAGTCCCGCCATATCACCAATGCGCCCCCCCCACGCGCCCGCGGCATTGATCGTCATCTGAGCGCGAATTTCTAGCTCTTCACCGGTGGTTACGTTGCGCACGTGTGCACCGAGCATACGGCGGTCACGGTCCGCGCCTTCGGTGATCAGGTCAGTGACCTCGTGATAGACGAGAATTTTTGCCCCAGCCAGTCGAGCGGCCTGGGCCGTGGCATGGGTTGCCAGGAAGCTGTCGGCAGAACCATCGGGCAGCTCGAACACCCGTACACTGCGCGGGTTCAGAAGCGGCTCGCGGCGCAGGGCCTCGGCGATAGAAATCTCGGTACACGGCACGCCGGTGGCAGCACAGCCCGCTTTGAACTTGTCGGGATAATCGCCTTCGTCTTCGGGCGTGACCACGAAGAACCCGCTCGTATCCTCGATGCAGTGGGCGTGTGTCCGGCGCAGAATGCGGTTTTCCTCGATGCATTCGGTGGCGCTGCCGGGATCTTTGACCACGTAGCGGCCACCGCTGTGCAAGAGTCCGTGGAAGCGACCGGTGGTGCCATGGGTGAGATCGCGTTTTTCGACCAGCACAACCTGGAAGCCACGCAGGGCTGCATCCCAGGCAACGCCGGTGCCGGTGGCACCGCCACCAATGACCAGGATATCGGTTTCTAATCTTTTCATCGACCACTCACTTTGCCGGAGCCAGCACGGGCGGGCACCGAACCTAGAGATTGTATATCAAGAAAAAGGGCCGAAGAGGTCAGGTATCCTGTCCTTCGGCCCTTGAACTCTCCTGAAGCGAACGTGCTCGCGGGAGTCGAGGCTGCAGACTTCCGAAGTCTAAGACTCCGGAAGTCGTGCTCATTCGCTAATTAACTTACCCAGTCGAAGGTGCGGGTAACGGCCTTCTTCCAGCCGGCATAGATGTTTGCCCGGTGATCGGCATCCATCTTGGGATCCCACTCCTTGTCCTTGCCCCAGTTGGCGCGCAGGTCCTCGACCTGGGCCCAGAAGCCGACGGCCAGACCCGCGGCATAGGCTGCACCAAGGGCGGTCGTCTCGGCGACGGTGGGGCGGATGACCGGCACCCCCAGAACGTCGGCCTGGAACTGCATCAGCAGCTCATTGTAGACCATGCCGCCGTCGACCTTGAGAGCGGTCAACGCCACGCCCGAGTCGGCGTTCATGGCATCGAGCACCTCGCGCGTCTGGAAGGCAGTTGCCTCCAGGGCGGCGCGGGCGAAGTGGCCCTTGTTGACGTAGCGGGTCATGCCGACGATCGCGCCACGGGCATCACTGCGCCAGTATGGTGCGAAGAGGCCGGAGAAGGCGGGCACGAAGTAGATACCGCCGTTGTCGTCCACGGTGCCGGCCAGGGCCTCGACGTCGGACGAGCGGCTGATCAGACCGAGGTTGTCACGCAGCCACTGCACCAACGCACCGGTGATGGCAATCGAGCCTTCGAGGCAGTAGACGGCCGGCTGGTCGCCGATCTTGTAACCCAAGGTGGTGAGCAGGCCGTTCTTGCTCTGCACCGGTGCGTTGCCGGTGTTGAGGAGCATGAAGCAGCCCGTGCCGTAGGTATTCTTGGCCTCGCCGGCGCTGAAGCAGGTCTGGCCGAAGAGCGCCGCCTGCTGGTCACCCAGGTCACCCGCCACGGGCACGCCGGACAGGTCACCCTTGGCCGTGCCGTAGACCGCGCTGGAGGGCACGATCTTGGGCAGCATTTTGCGCGGCACGCCCATGATACCCAGGATTTCGTCGTCCCAGTCCAGCGTTTCCAGGTTCATCAGCATGGTGCGGCTGGCGTTGGAGACGTCGGTGACGTGCACGCCATCGTCGATACCACCGGTCAGGTTCCAGATGACCCAGGTGTCGATGTTGCCAAAGAGGGC
>JAYRNS010000618.1:0-15872 GCA_041912075.1 Anaerolineae bacterium | reverse complement strand
GTCGGGCCAGGCATGTCCCACGCGCGCCGGACGGTGAGCCATACCGTTTTGCCATGTGCCTTCAGCCGTATCGTCACCCGCGCGCAACGTAAACTGCTCGCGGCGCCCGTCCGCCAGTGTCACACCCACCGTGGCCACCGGCGTGCCGTCGACCAGGGTTTCAGCGCCTTGTAGGTAGGACATCACCCCGATGGCTGTGGCATCGAAGGGCGGCGCGACGGTCTGCTGCCAGGTCATGCCTGGCGCCAGCGCTGTCTGGAACTGCAGATCGTAATACACGTCGTCGATCCAGACGTCGTACACCTTGTCGGTGATCACAAAGCGGGCATTGAGCAGGTTGAGGAGCCGGGTTGGCGGGACCCGGGTCAGCTGTTCGCGCAGCCGCCCATCGGGCACGAGCTGGTCATCGGCCACAAACAGCCGCTGCAGGTCGACGTAGCGGGCCAGGGGCAGCACCCCGCCATCGTAGCCGTCGACACTTTCCAACCCGTACAACAGGGGCAGGTTGGGCGCCACGATCTCTTTTTGTTTGCTGGCGACGATCAGGTCATACAAAGCGGATGGATCGAGCTGCGAGCCAAAAAGCTGCGTCAGCTCGGCCTGGTCACCCGGATCATACTGGATCCCGGACATGCTGAGGAAACGTCCACGTCCGGCCGCACTGAGCAAAAATGCTGGCGCATTACGCATCGACGAGATCGCTTCCGGTGCCGTCGGGTGGGTGTGCGGCAGTGATACGCTGGCGACCAACAGCTCGCCGGCCATGAGGAGACACAACCCCAGGACGCCGAACTGCCGCGCCCGCATGGACCGCGTTCGTGCCGGGTCGAGCACCACCACAGCGGCCACCGTGACCCCGGCCAAAGCCAACCAGCTCAGCCAGGTCAAACTCCCCGGTGACGCCCACGCAATGAAACCTGCCGCCGCAACGAGACTGCCCAGAATCAGCACACCCACGCGGCGGGTTGACCGGCGGCTGGGTGAGGTTGGCTGGTCAGACAGCAAAACCTGGACCGCCAGGGCCACCAGACCGGCGGCGCCGGTCGTGTAGAGCAGCATCCAGCGGGCGGGAGCGCGGAACAGGTCCCAGCCAGGAATCACCTTGTAGGCCACGAAATAGAGGGGGTTGTAGGCGCCCAGGGCCAGCAGCAAACCGGCCAGGGCGAGGACGATGAGCGCAGCCCGCGGGCTGCGCCACGCGCCCCACAGCGCCAGAACCAAACCACTGACGCTGATGTACGCCACGTATTCGGCATAGGCGGGCGAGGCGAAACGCTGTGCCAGATCGGCGCCATAAGCGGGGAGCAGGGTGAAAGCCAGCAGCGCTGGCCGCAGTGAAAACGAGACGACGTCGCGGTAGGTGAGGCCACCGGCGCGCGGTGACAGGGCGCTCAACTCCAAGGTTGGCAGGAGCTGGACGGCCGCCAATCCCAGTGCCAGGACAAGGGCTGCCGCCACCACCACCACCGCTGGCAGCGCCGGACGCAGCCAGCGCTGCCAGAGCCACCGGGTGCGCGAGGCATCTGGCGCAAGGGCTGGTTTGACTTCTTCGAGTATCCGGACCACACCGTACAGCCCCACGCCGGCGGCACTCACGTACCAGGCCTGGGTGTGACCGGCCAGCAGCTGCACGGCAAAAACCACTGCCAGCGCGGCAACGCCAGGTGCCAGCACAGCCGCACGCCAGACCCAGCCAGACTTTTGCAGCGAGCTGGGGCGTTGTGTGGCCCCCATGATCGCCCAATCCCACAGCCACAACAACGCGGGCAGCCAGATATAGGCCTCCAGCTGGTTGAGCTGGCCCACGTGGCCGCCGATAAAGCCGCTGCCGGCCAGGATGATCGCGCCTGACAGGGCAGCCAGGGGGGTCAGGCGCCGGCCTTGGCGCAGCCAGGCATAGGTGAACAACCCGCCCAGCCAGACGTGCAGCACAATCGTGCCGTTGATGGCCCGTCCCACGTCTTGCAGCAGTAGATGAAACGGATAGAACACCGCCGCCTGGCTGTTGGCCAGAAAGGGCGTGCCCAGGAAGAGATACGGATTCCACAGCGGCAGGTGACCCTGCAAGATCGTGGTCGCTGCGTAATGACGGTAGGGTACAAAATAGGTCCATACGTCGCCGCTGGCCAGCACGCGGTTAGTAAAGACGAGGCGGCCAAACAGCACAAGAACGAACAGAGTCAGACCGGCCAGCGCCAGTCCATCGGCAGCCCAACGCCTGCTTCTGATTGGGGCGGAGGCGGTTGGCGCCGCTGCGGGTGGGGTAACGGCGGATGGTGTCACCATCAGGGCACCTCCTGCGGTCCGTGCGCGGTTGCCGGGATCGGTGCCGGCCATGCGGCGGTCACCGGCTCCACGGCATACACATAGAAGGCGGGAGAGCCATCGTCGCGGCGGATGGTGAAGTGCAGGTGCAGCTGGCGGTCGTAGCGTGCCAGTGCTGCCTGTACAGGGATGACGTCTTCGCCGGCGGGCACGGCCAGGATACGCACATAGCCCGCCGGCCCGGCGGCGTCGGCTGCCAGGTCGGCCGGTGTGGCGTAGTATACCTGCTGAAACTGCGTGCCAGCCAGGTAATAACGCCAGTGCCAGCCCAGGGAATGGTGATACAGCACCCCCCACTTGTTGTCTGGCAGGACCTGGCGGATAGTTGCAGCTGCCACGTCGATCCCGTCGTAGGTGCCGTGATCACCACCGATCGGATAACCGCCGCGGGTGGCCACCAGTGCCGGTGGCAGCAGACAGCACGCAAGCACCAACAGCATCACCACACCCGCGCGCGGCGTGAGTCGCGACCACCCCCAGCCCGCGGTCAGCGCGGCCAGGGGGACGAGCGGCAGCAGATAACGCTCCCAGACCTGGAAACCAACCACTGTGTGCACAACCAGGTAACTCAAGCCAAAGGCAACGATCAAACGCCAACCCTGGTGATGAACACCAGCGGACCTATCCGCGCGACGGCTGAGCACGCGTTGCGTGCCAGTCAGAAGGACCACGGCCGATAACGCAACCATGAATGTCGCCGGCAGAAACCCGGTGATGTACTGCCCCAGTGCCAGCCAGCCGCGGACTCGGGCCGGCCATGTGGCAGGGGCAGCCAGTGCCAGCCCGCCGTAGCTGATTGTGCTCTGCTGCCAGATGTTCGGGGGCCCGCCCGTCAGGCTCTGACTGCCGCGCAGGGCGTCCCAACCGAAGGCCACGGCAACCGGCAAGACCAACCCCAGGGCCAGGCGTGCGAGTGCGGCAGACCGGCTGCGTCCCGCCAACGGGCGCAGGTGTGGCAGTGCCAGCAGCAGCGGCAGCGGCGCCAGGAGCAAACCGTGCTGCTTGGTGATCAGCGCCAGCCCCAGGCAGAGACCTAGCCCAGTCCAACGACCACGCGTGGCGGCCAGGCAAGCCGCCAGAAACCAGAGGATGAGCAGGGGATCGGTGTAGAGCGTCGGTGCAAACAGAATCGTAAAGGGGGATGCGGCAAATACGGCAGCTGCCAGCAAACCGGTGCGCCGGTCGGCGAGCTGTCGTCCCAACGCATAGACCAGAACGACGTTGAACGCCGTGATGCTGGCATTGAGCAAACGCATGGCCGGCACGGTTTCCCCCAGCCAGGATTGCCAGATGGCCAGCAGCCACAGATAAAGCGGTGGCTTGTCGATGGGCAGGCCGGCCAACCAGGGGTTCCCGTGGCGCATAGCCATCGCCCACGAGGCATAGAGGGCTTCATCTTCACGCAGCGCGTGGCCGAGCAGCGGCGTCAGGCACAGCGCCCACGTGATCGCCAGGACCGCCGCCACCAGCCAGGTGTGACGAATGGCACGATTTTTCTGGCTAAGCCGGCCAATCTGTGTTATGATACCCGGCACAGACCACGGTACCGGGGTGGAACCCTCGGCCGTCAGAGAGAGGAGTGGGCGTTGGCTGAGACCGGGTCGACGGAGACGAGTCCCGTCATCGAAGAAATGCGCGGTTTGACGTTTGCGGATGGGTTTCAATTTGGCTGCGGGTTTGCCGCAGCGACAGCCCTGGGCATCCTGATCCTGCTGCTGGTGATCATCCTGGTTGCGTTCGTGCTGTCGCTGCTGGGCATCAGTGTGTTGAATCTGACAGGTGTGCCTGGCTAAGCGCAACGGCTGCGCTCAGCCTTCACCGACTTGTTGAGCAAGAATGATCGCCTCGGCCACGTCACGCATCGGTTTGCGGTTGTTCATGCTCATTTTCTGAATCTTGCGGAAGGCTTCCGCTTCTGTGAGACCCTGGCGATCCATGAGAATGCCCTTGGCACGGTCGACCAGTTTGCGCGTTTCGAGCGCCTGCTGCAGGTTGCCAACCTGCTGTTCCATTTCCCGAAATTCGGCGAATCGCGCCAGCGCCACCTCGATGGCCGGTGACAAGTCTGCCTCGCGAAACGGCTTGACCAGGTAGCCGGCAACACCCGCCTCGCGCGCCCGTACCACCAGCTCGCGCTGGCTGTAGGCGCTGAGCAGCAGCACGGGTGCAATTTTCTCCTCGGTCAGCATGCGGGCAGCCTCGATGCCGTCCAGGTCGGGCATCTTGATATCCATAATGACGATATCGGGCCGCAGCTCACGGGCCAGGTTGACCGCACTGCGACCATCCCCAACTTCGCCCACCACGAGATAACCCAGGTGGGTGAGCATCTCACGCAAATCCATGCGGATCAGGGCTTCATCGTCTGCGATGATGATGCGGGTTCGTTCCACGATCGTTCTCCCCCTCTAATGGGAGCCAATCCGACCACCACGACCTGGCTTTTCAGGGCATCTGGTGGGTTAGCGGACAGGCTCGCGATGGCAATTATTCCTCTTGGTTGTCGATCAGTGGTGCCTTGGGAAACTGGACAATCGCCGAGGCACCTCCTCCTGGTCGACTGAGCAGCTGCAGCGTGCCCTTCAGGTTCTCTTCAATCAGCGTACGGACAATCTGAAGTCCCAGGCTGGACGTCGATTGCAGGTCAAAATCAGGCGGCAGTCCGGGGCCATCGTCATCGACCTGCAGGTGGACGAAATCACCACCATCCTCCAACATGAGCACAATGTACGCCTGGCGCGGACGCTCGCCGTAACCGTGTTCGATTGCATTGGACAACAGCTCGTTGATGGCCAGCGCACACGCAGTGGCCTGGCCACTGCTCAAGTACAAGTTGGGTCCTCGCAGGTCGATCACGATGTCTTGTTCCGGTGCTACCGCGACCCGTTTGACCTGTTCGATGATGCGCTGGCTGACTTCGCGGATGTTGATAGGGTGACCCTCATCACGGGACAAAAACTCGTGAATGACACCAATGCTGAGCACGCGACTCTCGCTGTCCGCCAGGGCCTGACGTGCCTCTTCGATCGTATTGATCCGTCGGGCCTGAATACGCAGCAGCGACGCCACCGACTGCAGGTTGTTTTTGACGCGATGGTGGACCTCTTTGATCAAGGCCGACTTGACGATCAGTTCGCGTTCACGGCGGCGGTGTTCGGTGGCATCGTGCACCAGGAGTAGTACGCCCGCGGGGGTCAAGGGCAGATCACGGGTATTCAGCCAGCCGCGCGGTGACAACAGCGGCTTGCGTGCATAACGCAGAGGGATCGCTTTGCGGACCCAATAGCGAGTACCCACCTCGACCTGTTCTTCGAGGCAGCGTTGGGTCTGCAGCGCCTTGACGACCAAACCATCGTCACCGGTGTGCAGCTCGGGCAGTCGTTTGCCACGTAAGTCTTCCAGATAACCGAACCGGCGGTACAGGTTGGTGGCAATGCCGCTGACGTAACCAATGGTGCGGTCTTCATCTACGTACACGATACCGTCTGATTCACCAAACGGTGAGAGCATTTCGGCGTCGCGCAAATCCCCGGTGATGGCCATGCTCTTCAGCCAGCGCAGGGCACGTTGGAAGACACGATTGCGGTGTCGTTGGCGTTCGTACTCGATCATATTGGTCAGGATACTCAGCGCAGCCACCGGTTGGCCCTGACCATCGAAGATCGGCCAGACGTCCTCGTTGGCCGGTGCGCCGTTGAGCAGGAGATCACGCTGGTCGTGTTGGGGTTTACCGAGGCGCAGCGCAGCCATCACCACCGCCTGGTCTTTTGGCTGGTAGACGCGCCCAACCGCAGGTTTTTTATACAGAGACGAAATCGAATGGGGCATCGCGTGGGCGAGGACCGTCAGGTATCCATCATGCAGCTGAAATAGCAGGACATCTGCCCGGCTCACATCGGCGGTGAGTGCCAGGCCACAGCGCACGCGCAGCAGCAGATCACCGTCCGGCTCGAGCGCCGCGTGGTCCGATTTTTCCGGGCTTGTGCCATTGCTGGTCATCATACAAGCTCTTTAAGAACAAGCGTCGGTATCTGCATCGATGCCGCCTTGCTGATACACGAAAGCCGATGGCATCAGCAGCCATCGGCCCTGTTGTCAGGTCGGGGCGAGAGGATTTGAACCTCCGACCACTTGAACCCCATTCAAGTGCGCTACCGGGCTGCGCTACGCCCCGTCAGACTGTCTCGATTATAACGCAGGGCGGGGGATTTGGCAAAAGCGGGAGGGAAGGGGTTGGGGGTTAGGGAACGGGTAGGCGGAGTAAGGAGTAGGGGGCGTTGGGAGCGATGGAATGGAGTTCGGCTGCGGGTACCACGGACGGCTGTTAACGAGGGCGGGACACGGACTCATGCTTGGGGAATGGATTGAACGGATTGCCTGAGAGCGCCTCCAGATATGGCGGCTGCGGAATGAATGGAATCGACGAGATCGGCGCGTCAGAGGGCGCGCTGTGGGTCAGGGGGGTCGTCACAGCAGGAGCTGTGTCCTACGGGATGACCGATGTCGCGTCGTTGCGGGTTCGCGTGAACCTCATGCTAGCGGCTGCGGGTGACGCCCACGCGATCGCACCAGGTCGCCAGCGGGCATTGGCTGCAGCGGGGCGAGGTGGGGTGACAGATGTTTTGGCCGAGGCTGACCAGGTAACCGTTGATGGGGATCCAATATTCGGCCGGCAGCTTATCTCGCAGGGCGAATTCTGTCTGTTCGGGCGTTTTGGTTTGCACGTACCCCCAGCGGTTGGTGATGCGATGGACGTGGGTATCGACGCAGATGCCCGGTTTGTGATAGCCCATCGTCACCACCAGGTTGGCCGTTTTGCGCCCCACGCCGGGCAGGGTGAGCAGTTCGTCGACCGAGTCGGGGACCGTGCCACCGTAACGTTCGATGAGCAGGCGTGAAACCGTGAGAATGGTCTCGGCCTTGGTGTTGTAGAAACCAACCGGGTAGATGGCCTGCGCAATGGCTGCGGCGGGCAGCGTCAGCATCGTTTCAGGTGTCTGTGCCAGTTTGAACAACCTGCGTGCGGCCTGCGCCGTGGTGCCATCCTGGGTCCGCAGGCTGAGAATGGTCGTGATCAGGATCGTATAGGGCGTGGCGGCCTGCTGGGCCATCTCGTCCACGATGGGTGTCTGCCAGGTGAGCACGATCTCACGCAGTGCGGCCATGATTGGATGGATATCGTAATCGTTCATGATGATTGTCGCTCGACGTATTTATTGATCTCGCGCGTGATAGCGCGTAACAGGGCCACTTCATTGGCGTTCGGCAGTGCGCGGTGCACCATGCCGCGCAGCCGGCGCATGATCACCGCCTCCTGGCCAGGTTTGAGAAACCCAATGCCGTACAGGGCACGGGTCGATTCGGCAAACAGGTCTTCCAGGTCGCCCACTGGTGCCGGGACGCCCCTTACACTGGCGCGTCCATCGCCAGATCCACGGTCGGGTGTTTGATCCGCCGCATCGACCGCTTCCGGCTGATCTGGCGTCTGGCTTTCCAGCCACAGCTCATAACAGACCAGCAGCGCAGCCTGCGCCAGATTGAGCGAACGGTAGGCGGGTGCCGTCGGTATCGTCAGTACGAGGTGGCACAAATCGAGATCGCGGTTGCTCAGGCCGGTGTTTTCGGGACCAAAGACCAGCGCGAGCCGGCCAACGTCTGTCTGCTGTATGAGATACGGTGCGGCCGCACGTGGTGTCGAAACGGGCCCCGGCTGCGCACGCGGGCGCGCCGTCGTGCCGGCCACGTAGCTCACACCGGCCAGGGCTTGTGCCAGGGTGTCGACGGTCTGCACACGACGTGTGATGTCATGGCTGCGGTGGGCCACCTCATCCAGGCGTGCCAGGTCCACGGTACCCGACGCCGGGCGCACCAGACGCAGCTCGGACAGACCGAAGTTCAGCATCACGCGGATCACACCGCCGACGTTGACGGGATCCTGTGGCTCGACCAAAACGAGGACGATCCGTTCAGCAGGCAGCATGGCGCTGGTGTCAGGGGCCGGTATAGGTGGCCGGCAGCAGACTTGCCCAGTCCGGTGTCGTCACGCTTTGCGGTCCGCGGGCGATCATCTTGCGCAGCGCCTGCACCAGACCGATAACCTCGTCTTCGGTGTTGTAGAACCCGGTGGCGGCGCGCAGACAATACGGGTGATGCGGAATCGACCGCACCAGATAGCCCTGTTCGAGCAGCGCCATGACCAGCCCGGCCTGGGCCTGCGGTGACCAATCCAGGACGTCGAAGTTGGACAATCCGGCGCGCTGGCCAGACGGCGTCAGAAGAGTGACGCCTGGCAGGTCTGACAACTGTTCGGCAAGCAGGTTAGCCAACAGGGCGGTGCGCTCGAAGATGCGGTCCATCCCTACCTGCTCGACCAGCCAGGTGACGGCGGCGTCGAAGCCCGGCACCGTCGGGCGGTACCAGGGCAGGCTTTCGAAGCGCTGGGCACCGGGTGCCGGCAGGAACCAGCCCTGGTCGTCGTGGCTGGCCTGCACCGGGTATCCACCGTAGGTTGGCAGCAGGTCATCCAGACGGTCAGGGCGCACGTAGAGCATCCCGGTGCCGTCGGGTCCACACAGCCACTTCTGGCCAGGACCGGCGTAAAAATCAACGTCGAGAGCGGTCAGGTCGAGCGGGATGGCGCCGACGGTCTGTGCCCCATCGACCAGAACCCAGGCCTCGTGCGCCCGCGCCAGGTCGATGATTTCCTCCAGCGGAAACAGGGCACCGCTGGCGTATGAGACGTGCGAAACGGCGACCAGGTGGGTACGGCGGGTGAAGGCGCGTTGGATACCTGTGAGCAGCCGGTCGCGTTCGCCCAGGCCGGCATCGACGAAGCGCACCGTGATACCCGCACGCTGGCGCAGGATGGCCAAAGGGCTGATGAGTCCGGGGTGTTCCAGCGAGGTTGTGATGACCTCATCACCGGCTTGCCAGCGCAGACCCCACAAAACAGCATTCATGCCTTCGGTGGTATTGTGCATCAGGGCCAGCGACGTGGTTGGCACGTTCAGCAGAACAGCCAGCTTCTCGCGCAGGCGGCTGGCGTGATCCATCAGGTCTATGAACGATGCATACGTGGCGCGTCCCTCGTACAACTCTCTTTGTGCCGCGACCATCATCGTGTCGGTC
Source organism: Anaerolineae bacterium (assembly GCA_041912075.1). Taxonomy (GTDB): domain Bacteria; phylum Chloroflexota; class Anaerolineae; order SSC4; family Amarolineaceae; genus SSC4. Next base: position 6,419 of record JAYRNS010000618.1, on the reverse strand, counting down.
ACGACCTGGGGGATGGGGCCACAGGTTCCCGCGTTAAAATAGGCCGTCTGCTGCACCGCCGGCAGCAAGCTGCGGATCTCGGATAGGGTCAGCATAGGTGATGTGTCCTCGTTAGTGAAGGAATGAGTACGAGCGGATTGTAGCGGATGATAAAGGGATTGGCAATAAGAGTTAGCATCTTACTTCCAACGCTGCGCGTTGGAAGTAAGATGCCAACTCTAGCGCTACCGTTGTGCGGCCGCATCCAGCGCGGCCTGCGCCGGCACGTCCCTGAACAGCGCATCCTCGATGGCCAGCCCAATCTCGCGCGAGACGGGGGTGTAGGCCGGCACGTTGGGCCGCACGACAGCCGTTGGCATTTGGTCGAGGATCACCTGCGCCTGCGGCGTCTCGTCCAGGTACGCCTGGTAGTCGGCTGAATCGATGACCGATTGGCGCAGGGGCAGGTAGCCGGTGGCTTTGCTCCACCGCAGGTTGACTTCGGGGCTGGTCATCCAGCGGATGAACTCCCACGCGGCCTGCGGATGCTGCGACCCGCTGAGAATGGCCAGGTTGGCACCGCCGACGCCGGTGGCAGCCTGTTTCTGCGCCGGCAGCGGCGCCACGCCCAATTTCTGCGGCCCCAATGCTTTCAGCAGCGCCGCCAGGCGCGCCGAGGAGACGAGCGTCATCCCCACCTGCCCGGTTTCGAAGCCGTTTTCGGGCGGCGAGAGCGGTAATGACTTGTCGGTCTTGGCCAGGTCGATCCAGTACTGCAGGGCTTCGACGCCGGCCGGTGCGTTGAAACGCAGCGAGCGCCCATCTTCGCCAAACAAAGCACCACCGTTCTGCCAGAGGAAGGCCAGCCAGTAGTAGACGTTGCCCTCGTTCGCTTTGAGCGGGAAGGTCAGTCCCCACTGCTCCGGCGTACCGTCACCATTGGCGTCGACGGTCAGTTTCTTTGCCGCCGCACGCAGCTCGTCCCAATTCGCCGGTGGCTTATCCGGATCGAGACCGGCCTGGACGAAGAGATCGCGGTTGTAGTAGAGGACGATGTTGCTCAGGGCAAAGGGCATCGACCAGATCGTGCCGCTGTACGTCGCCGTCTCCCAGGCCTTGTCCCAGATGTCGTCGCGCGCAAACTCGCGGTCGTTGGCGATAAAGTTTGCGATGGGCACCAGCGCGCCGGCATCGGCCAGCTCCGATGACCAGAACTGGTCGATCTGCGAGACGTCGGGGCCGGCTTGGGCGGCAATGGCCGTAACGAGCTTCTCGCGCATGGTGAACAAATTGCCGGCATAACTCGCCTCGACCTGGATATCGGGATGGCTCTGGTTGAACTCGTCCACCAACGCCGTAAACGTGTCACCCAGGGCACCGCCGTAGGCATGCCACAACGTCAGGCGCGTGACGGTAGTAGGCGTACTGGCCTCCGGCGAGCCGGGGGAAACGTTGGCCGCCGGCACACAGCCAGCCACAAGCAATACAACCAGCACCAGGACGCCACCCAGGCACCAGGGCTTTCTCAATACAGACGTAACAGACATATTGAACTCCCTCGGTACTCCCTACTCCGTACTCCCTACTCCGTACTCCCGCCCCCCCCTCCACCGCGGCACCCCCACATACAGCACCAGCCCCGGCACCGTCGCAATCGCCGTCGCCGCCATGAGCAGCGGCCAGTTGGTGCCCAACTCACTCTGCAACGCGGCCAGACCGACGGGGATCGTGTAGCGGGCGGGTGTCTGGATCACCACCAGCGGCCACAGGAATGCCTTCCACGTCCAAATGAAGCTAAACAGGCCGACGGTGGCGATGACCGGGCGACCCAGTGGTACAAACAGATACCACAGGACCTGCAAGCGCGAACAGCCATCGATGCGTGCGGCATCTTCGAGCTCGGTCGAAACCGTCAAAAAATACTGCCGCAGCAGAAAAATGGCCGTGGGGTAAGCCAGGAAGGGCACGATCAGCGCCTGGTAGCGGTCGATCCAGCCCAGCCAGCGCAGCAGCAAAAAGGCTGGCAGCAGTGTGACCTCGTTTGGCACCAGGAGTGTACCCAGGAAGATCACGAACAGAACGTCGCGCCCGCGGAACTGGAGACGGGCAAAGACGTAACCGGCCAGGACTGCGGTGACGGCCTGTCCAGCCGCGACGGTACCGGCCACGAACAGACTGTTGAGATAGTAACGGGCCAGGGGAATGGACCGCCACGCCTCGACATAGTGACTGAAATCCGGCGGCCAGGACCAGGTCAGGCGGGGCGCGAATGCAACTGCCGTCCCGCCAGAAACCGAAACGAGCAGCATCCAGGCAAAGGGCAGCAGCGCCAGCAGCGCAGCCCCAAACAAGATGCCGTGCATCGCCAGCCTGCCAACGTCAACGTGCCGCCGCCGTGGGTTCACCCCGGCCATCGGGGTGGTCATTACCCGACCCCTTCCCGGCCCCAACGCCGGAACTGCAGCCAGATCAACGGGAACAACAGGGCAAACAAGACCCAGCCCATGGCCGAGGCGTATCCCAGCTCGGAGAAGGCAAATGCGCGTTCGTACAAATAGACCACCAACGTCGTCGTGGCGCCCGCTGGACCACCGCCAGTCAGCCCGTAAATCGCACCGAAGCTCTCGACCGCCAGAATCGTGCCGGTGATCAGCACGAAGGTGGTGGCCGGACGCAGCAGTGGCAGATTGACGTACCACTGCTCAGCCAGCCAACCGGCGCCATCCAGGCGCGCCGCCTCGTTGATCTCCACCGGAATACTGCGCAGCCCCGCCAAAAAGACGATCACAAAATAGCCGGTCTGTTTCCAGACGGTCATCAAGACGAGAGCCGGCAGGGCCCACTGCGGATCGTCCAGCCAGGCCACCGCAGGCAGCCCGAACACGCGCAACAGGGCGCCCAGCGGACCGGTGTAGGGCTGGAAAAACCAGCGCCAAAAAATCGCCGCAATCACCGCGGCAATCACGGTGGGCAAAAACAACGCCGTGCGGTAGAAGCTTCGTCCGCGGCCGATGGCGTTCAGTAGTAGGGCCAGGCCCAAGGCGATGGGCAGCCCCAATCCAACCGTGCCCAATGCGTAGGCGGCGGTCACTCCCAGGGCCTGCCAGAAATCCGGCGTTTGCAGCATGCGGACGTAGTTGCCGAGGCCCACAAAGGTCCGCCCGGGACGCAGCAGTGGCCATTGCCAGAGGCTGACGTAGGCTGAGATAACCAGGGGAACCACTACGAACACCAGGGCCACCAGTACCGTCGGGGCCAGCCCCACGAAGACGGCCCAGGTCCGCTCGCGCTGCTCAGCGTTTCGCCACATAACCATGCATCTGCCAACCCAGTCCGGCCTGGCCAGGCTTCATCTGCGCAGCCGCGACGTGCAGTCGCCGTGCCAATGGCCAATCTCCATCAGCGGAAGAGGTCGATTTCTTTGGGCCGCACCAGTTCCTGTGCACTGGCTTCGGCAGCCACGAAAGGCACGCCGCGCAGCAGCACGACTGGCCGGCCCTCATCGGCCTGGCCCATCAGGAGCGAGGCCGCCGAGGCGATCTCGTCAGCCGTACCGACCTCAGAGCTGCGTAGGGTCACGCCAAACAGATCGGGATGGCCGCGCAAATCGGTGACCGGTTTGAGGCCGGCCACCCCGATGGCCACACCGACCGCACCGTTACGCCAGGCGCGGCCATGCGTGTCGTTGATGATCACCGCCACGCGCGCACCGGTGGCCGCTGACAACTGGTCGCGCAGCTGACGCGCCGAACGGTTGGCATCCTCCGGCAGCAAAGCCAGGCAGTCGTCACTTTCACCATCGACGTTGGAGTGGTCGACGCCAGCGTTAGCACAGACCCAGCCGGCACGCTGTTCGGTGATCAATACACCGGGACGTACGCGGACAATCTCGACGCTGTCGGAGAGGATCGCCTGGACATGACCCGGTGCTTTGCCGGTGACCGCCGCCAGCTCCACTGCCTGCGGGGAAGGCGCCAGCGTTCGCCAGTGCACCAGACGACCCTCAGCCTTCGAAACGATCTTCTGCGCCACCACGAGCACATCGTCATCCTGCAAGGTCAGCCCGGCGCGCGCCAGGCTCTGCAGGACGAGCGCCGCCAGGTCGTCGCCGGGATGAATGAGGGGGATACCGGGTAGAGCGGTAATCACAATCTGGTGCAAGATAACCTTCCACTAACAAATATCCATCCAAAATCCAAAATCGCCAATCTAAAATCTACCCACCCCTGTCAGCCGAATCCCCGTTCCCTTCGCCTTGAGCCGGATATTGATCCCGATCAGCACCGAGGTCAACCCTTCGATGACACCAGCATTTTGCAGCGGCCCCGCATCGAACGCGTCGATACCGGCCAGACGGGCCAGGTCGATTGCCACCTGTTTGGCCGCCTTGTCATTGCCCGCCACGAGCACGTCGCAGTCGACATCATGATCCGGATCGCCCAGGTGTTCGGCGGAAATGTTCTGAAAGGCGGCCACCACCTGCACGTCCGGGCCAAGGAAATCCTGCGCCTCCTGGCAGGCCGATCCGGCGGGTGGCAGCTGGACGATGCTAACTTTGGGTGGCACCAACGGGACGGTCACATCGATGAGGACCTTGCCCGTCAGTGCCTCTTTCACGTCCGCCAGGGTAACGAGATGTGCGGCATAGGGCACCGTCAGCACGACAATGTCGGCTGCGGCAGCCGCGGCACGGTTGTCGGTGCCGGTGATCGGGTGGGCCAGTGGGCCGGTGCGTGCGTTGTAGGCGGCGGCCGCCGCGGTCCCTTTCTCGACCTGACGTGAGCCAATCACGATCTTGAGGCCGGCCCGTGCCCAGCGCATCGCCAGGCCGGAGCCCTCGGCGCCGGTGCCACCCAGTACGGCGATGGTTTTCTCAGCAAGCGTCGTCACAAACACAGTCCTTTCGTCAGACCTGGGTCGACAGGGCCTCGAAACGTTCCCAGGTGGCGGCGGCCGCCACCCGGCTGCGGGCCGCGATAGCCGGCTCGTCCAAAAAGAACAGCTGGCGGTCACGCATCAACAGCTGACCGGCCACCATCGTGGTGGTGACGTGGCTGCCGTCGGCGCCAAAAAGCACGTGCCACGGCAGGTTGGCTGCGGTCAGGGGCGTAATCGGTACGTAATCAAGCAGGATGATATCGGCATACGCCCCGGGGCTGAGCTCACCCAGCGGCTTGTCGAAAAACAGGCCAGCCAGACGGGCGTTGTTGGTCCACGCCATCTGGGCGATGTCGGTACCGGTCGCCACCCGCGGATCGCTGCGCCAGACTTTGTGCAGCAGATAGGCGGCTTTCATCTCGCTGAACATGTTGTTGGAAAAGCCGTCATTGCCCAGCGCCAGGTTGATGCCACCGCGCAGCATCGCCGGCACGTCAGCCACACCCACGGCGTTGTTCATATTCGAGCGTGGCTGGTGTGTCACCCAGGTGCCGCTGTCGCGCAGCGTTGCCATTTCCCAGGCATCGATGGCAATGGCGTGGGCCACGATGGTGCGTGGACCCAGGATGCCGCGACGGGAGAGACGATCGATCGTGCGCAGGTGGTATTTGCTGCCACTGTCGTTTTGATCGGCCATGCCCTCGGCGGCGTGGATATGAAAGCCGCTGCCCAGCGGTGCAGCGGCCGCCACACAGTCCTCCAGCGTCGCATCTGACAGGGTCAGCGAGGCATGCAGGCCAAAGGTGGCAGCTAACCGTGCGGCGTGTGCACTGCCGGCGGCGCGTTCCGTCTGCATACGCCGCAGGAAACGCACATTCTCAGCGATGCCAGCCTGGGTTCGCGCCGGGCCGTCGCGGTCGGTGACTTCGTAACACAGGCAGGCGCGCAGCCCCGACTGGGTCACGGCGTCGGCAATGACGTCCAGGGAGCCGTCGATGGCGTTCGGGCTGGCGTGGTGGTCGATCAAGGTCGTGGTGCCATGGCGAATGGCATCGATCAGGCAGACCAGCGCACTCAGCGCAACCCCCTCGGCATCCAGGGACTTGTCCAGCGTCCACCACAACCGGCGCAGGATCTCGGGGAAATCCTTGGGCGGGTCGCCCGGTATGTACAGCCCACGCGCAAACGCACCGTAGAAATGGGTGTGTGCACAGATCTGCCCCGGCATGATGAGCTGGCCGCGAGCATCCAGGCGCGCGGCCTCCGGATAGGCCGCCTCCAGCTCAGCGGCCGGCCCGACGGCAATAATCGTGTCGCCATCGACGAACACCGCACCATTGTTGATGACCTGGTTCGCCGTACCCAGCGTAATGACTGTGCCGTTGGTGATAAGTGTTGTTCCCATATCCCCGCTCTCAATCCGTTCCGAATCCGTTGACAGTAATCTGGTCGCGCAGCCGCCAGGATGGCGGCGCTCCCACAACACCCCAACCCCTGGCCCCTAACCCCCAACCCCTATTCCCCAACCCGCATGCACCTCGCGCTCCCCGGCACGCAGGGCC